>JBDGTL010000054.1:0-9033 GCA_042216905.1 Halodesulfurarchaeum sp. | reverse complement strand
GACCGCCGGGAACCACGCCCGGGGCTTCCGCCACGAGGAACCGATCCTCTCCGGTGACGTGGTTCGGATGGCCAGGCAATTCAGCACGTACAGCGAGGAGGTCCTCGACGTCGAGGCACTCCCGACGGTGCTCCGCCGGGCGGTCGAAGTCGCGCTCACACCACCCACTGGCCCCGTCTTCGTGGCCCTCCCGCTCGACGTCATGCAAGCGGAGACGGACGCGGACCCGGAGCCACTGGGCGCTATCCCGGATCCTGGCAGGGGAGACCCCACTGCTATCGATACCGCGGCCGACGCCCTGGAATCGGCGGGGGAACCGGTCATGGTAGTCGGCGACGAGATCGCCCGATCGGGGACGGACGCCGTCGACGCAGCGGTCGATCTGGCGGAAGCGATCGGGGCACGGGTCCACGGGGAAGCGCTCGGGAGCGAGACGAATTTCCCCGCGTCACACGAGCAGTGGGTCTCGCATCTGCCGCCGGACGAGTCCGCACTCCGTGATCTGCAGGACGTCGATACCGTCTGCTTCGTCGGTATTTCCACGAATACGACCCTCACTGCCCATCACGCCCCACTGCTCGATTCAGACACGACCGTCGTCCACGTCGGTCAGAAAACCTGGGAAATCGGGAAAAACCACCCGGCCGACTTCGCCGTACTCGGCGACCCGGGAATGGTACTGCGCGAACTCGCCGACCGCCTCGAGGACCGCATCTCGCACACGGAGCGAAAGCGTCGTCTCGAGCAGGTCGAGTCCGTCAAAGCCGCACTCGGTCGGGAAATGGATCGAGAGTCGACTGGGGACGATACACAAAGCCGACTGGCTTCAAAAGCCGAACTCGCCGACGCCATGTTCGCCGCCGCTCCGGACGCGTACGTCGTCGACGAGGGCGTGACCTCGAAATACGAGTTACTGGCCCGGTGGCCGTTCGAAGCCGAGCAATTCATCTCGAACAAGGGAGGGGGTCTCGGGTACGGCGTCCCGGCCGCGATCGGCGCGGCGGTCGCTGAAGGCCAGCGTGACGAGCCCCGCGACGTCCTCGGGTTCGTGGGGGACGGAACCTACCTCTACTATCCACAGGCACTCTACTCCGCCGCCCGGTACGACCTCGATCTCACCGTCGTGATTTCGGACAACCGGAACTACCGGATCCTCAAGGACAACGCGGGTGAGCTCTTCGACGCGGATCCGGACGAGGTCCCACTCTCCGGCGTGGATTTCGATCCGCCTGTCGACATTCCGAAAAACGTCGAGAGCCACGGTGCGACGGGTCGACTCGTCGAATCACCGGACGTGATAGAGTCGGCCGTCCGGGACGGAATCGACACGGACGGCCCGGTCGTCCTCGACGTGCTCGTTCACGACGACTGATTCCAGCTCCCCCTTCCCCTGCTCCCGCTTTCTTTTGCAACTCGTTTTCCGGTTGCACACTCTGTTTCCCTTTGCGAATACTCGTTTCCCAGATGAACATCGGGGCGATTTCCCCGGAATCGCTCTATTTTCCCATTCTAGAATGTAGGCTGAACGATCCTTCGGAAAATCCGGTGCGAGCCGGACGTGAGAACTACCTGTGGGTACCGCCACTATGTGGTCCGCCAGTCTAACCCGTCATGGAGAAATCGAAGAGAAACCGCTGTTTGTCGTAGGGGTGCCACTCGAGAAGGGCACTCAAATCGAACCCTGAAGACTCGAACTCGTTTCCACGTATTATAGGGGGATGGAGGCGACGAATACGTGTTCACTATTCCCCTGGTTCGGTATTGGCCGTGGCCGGGTTGATGGTTCCCCGACATCGGAATCGTCCGTGGTCGAATCGACTACGACCTGAGAATCGATTTCGACTGCCATCTACCCGTCCGTATCGAAGACACTCCGGATCGATTCCGCGAGCGTCTCCACCGCCTCATCGATTTCGTCCTCGGTGATGCAAAGCGGTGGAGCGAGGATTATCTGGTCGTCTGGCCGCCCGGCGCCGGTCAACACCCCACGGTCCTGTGCCTCCGATCGGACTGAGGCGACCGGGTTGTCGGCCTCCGGGTCCACCCAGGGATGGACGAACGGGTCACCGGTCTCCGGATCCGCGAACACCACGCTCCAGAGGAGGCCCCGACCCCGGACGGTATCGACGACGTCGAAACGGTCCGCCAACGAATCGAGGCGGGATTCGAGATACGGGGCCACGTCCCGACCGCGTTCTATCAGGTCATCGCGGTAGACGTCCATGGCCGCTTCCCCGGCCGCGCACGCGACCGGGTGGCCGCCGAAGGTCTGGCCAAGGTCGTAGGAATCGGCCGTGAGGGCCTGGCCGACGTCTTCGTCGACCATGACGCCGGCGAGGGGAACGTACGCGCTGGTGACCGCTTTGGCAAACGTCAGGAGATCGGGCGTGACACCTTCTGACTGGATGCCGAACCACTCCCCGACGCGGCCGAACCCGGTGATGACCTCGTCCGCTATCAGGAGGACGTCGTACTCGTCGCAGATGTCACGGAGCCGTTCGAAGTACCCCGGCGGTGCGGGATAGGCACCACTCGTTCCCCCGAGCGGTTCGACGAGAATGGCAGCGACGGAATCCGGGCCCTCGTTTCGAATGACGTACTCCACGTGGTCCGCTGCCCGCCGGGCGAGTTCGTCGGGATCGTCGGTGTCGAACGCGTCCGGGAGCGGCGGGAGGAATTTCGCCGTTCCGGTGGCCGCGACCTGGTTCTGGACCGTTTTCCGGGTGGACGGATCGCCCGTCAGTCCGCCGGCGCCGAGGGTGCCACCGTGGTAGGACTGCCACCTGGTCAGAACCGTCGGGGCGTCCTGGACCGTCCTGGCGACGTGGGTCGCGGTTTCGTTCGCCTCGCTCCCGGAGATGGCGAAAAACACCTCACTCAGGTCGCCCGGTGCGACCTCGATCAGGTCCTCGGCCAGTCTGGAGCGGGCGTCGTTGTGCTTTGCAGAGGCCACGTACTGGATCCGATCGAGCTGTGACTCGATCGCGTCGGTAATCCGCTTGTTCCCGTGGCCGGCGTTGCAACAGTACAGTTGCGAGATGAAATCGAGGTACGATTCGCCCTCCTCGTCGTACACGGTCGCGTCGTCTCCCTCGACGACGGTGATCCGGTCGCTCTCGGGATCGTACCAGTGAGGGATGACGCGGTCACCGTGCTGTCCGTCCTGTGCCATTATGTCGCTCGATTCACCTGGAATGAGGGTAAAGATACTGGTAACACGACGAACGTGAGCCACCGTTAGTCACCCTCATTCACTGGTAATCACGCCAGAGAGAGAATCCAGGTATCCTCAGTCTTCGGGGAGCATCCAGTAGAGGGCCGTCCCGAGGGCCGTGAGACCGGCCAGGAGGAACATCGCCTCGTCGAACATGTCGTAGTCGCCCATGATTCCGATGACGTACGACCCGGAGGATCCAATGGCGAAGAAGAGCGTCCTGATCGATCCCCAGACGGCGCCCTGGCCGTCATCGGGAAGCGAGCCGATGATGTAGGCGTTCGTCAACGGTCCGAGCGCGAGTCGGATCCCGATTCCTGCCGTGACGAGCGCGAGAAGTCCAAGACCTTCGACGAACGGAAACATGACGAGGGGAAGGACGCTTATCGCACTGACGGCCACCATGACCAGGCGATGACCGTATTCGTCCGCGAGCCGACCGGTCCAGATCTGGAAGCCACTTCCACTCACGAATAATAACGCGAAGAGCGCCCCGGCAATCCCGCTACTCAGTCCCTTGACGGACGTGAGGTACGTGGTGAAGAAGGCCGTCAATCCCTGCATGACGAAGAGCATGATAACGATGGCCCCGACAGAGAGTGCCACCCTGGGCGTGCCCAGGCACCGGACGGTCGTGTACAATCCGGCGAATATGGAGGAATCGTTCCTGCTCCCACCCAGGTCGGACGGGACGGCCCACCAGAGTCCGACTGCCACAGCGACGAACGCCGGGAAGAACACCGCAACCGCGAGACGCCAGCCGTACTCGGTCGTGAGGAGCGTCGCCGTGAAGGGGAGGACGGCCGCCCCGATGCTACCTGCAGCGAGGACCACGCCAAACGCCGAACCCTCGTGTTCGTCGTAGGTCTTCGAGAGCGCGAGCCCTCGCGCCGGACCGAACAGCCCGGTCCCGGTCCCGAATGCCGCCGCGGCGATGAGGAATAAGAAATACGAGGGAATGACGGCGAATCCCACGAGACTCACCGCTGCGAGTACCGCGCTCGCGGTAAGGAGTCGGCGCTCGCCCAGACGGTCGGTGAGCGCCCCTGCGGGATACTGCAAGAACCCGTAGGTGAGCCAGATGACGGAGACGACCAGCCCGGCGGCGGAATTCGAGACGCCGAAATCGGCCTTGATTGCCGGGAGGACTGCGGGAATCAGGTACCTGGCTCCGAGCGTGAGAAACCAACCGATGGCGACGAAAAGGACGAACCAGCCCCGGCCCTCCCCCCGCAACGGTGCCGTCGCTCGGTCGAGTCTGTCGATCACCGAATTGATCTTCGTCGTCACGATGGACATCGATGCAGGCTGGTTTCAGTTCGCGACGAACACGTGAGGTCGGTATTTCGACCGGTGGAACTGCACTGTCCCTGGTTTCCGTCCCGGACTATACGACTCTGTGTCTTCGCCTATCGACTCTGATATCACTCCCTGGGAATTCCGAATATTTGAGACGTTCGTTCTTCCTCAAGCGAGAGGCCCGAGCGGAGCATCCGACGTTGTCACGTCGACGGTCGAGAAGCCTCCTCGAGCAATCCATCGGTCGGCTGTCGGAACTCGGCACACGGTCGTCCGGGCCAAGGATAGATACGGTTCAAACAGTAACGCTGACACTATGTCGACCAGTAACTCGGCGAAACAGTTGGAGTGTCGGTGTACGCGGTGCAAATACAACAACAATGGCCAGTGTGGCTATCAGGGACGAGTTCTCATAAATCAGAATGGTGAATGCGACGTGATGCAGGAGGGATTCGGG
This sequence comes from Halodesulfurarchaeum sp., assembly GCA_042216905.1. Taxonomy (GTDB): domain Archaea; phylum Halobacteriota; class Halobacteria; order Halobacteriales; family Halobacteriaceae; genus Halodesulfurarchaeum. The sequence goes on along the minus strand of JBDGTL010000054.1, from coordinate 4,063 downwards.
AGAGATCGGGGACCGTATTGAAATCGGGGTGTCCCGAAAGCGGAAAATAGGTTTCAGTCGGTTCGAGTGCCCCTCGACGCGGTTCCCGACATCCAACGGTCGATGAACCACTCTGTGGAAACGGAGTTTGACCACGCCCCATACCCCACGAAAGGAAGCGAAGTCCAACCTCTCCCCATAAGGAAGCGAAGTCCCTCTCATCCTCCATGGAAGGGAGCGAAGTCCAACCTTCCCCCCCCCCCCGAAAAGGAGCGATTAGCCGCCCAGTGGAGAAGGGGTACTGTCGACGCCGGGACGGAGCGGTCCAAAATCGATGCGACACCCGAAGTAATTCCATTGTGATTTTTGGTGCTTCGCCCGTACGGTGAGATGATGCTTCGAAGCAAAGGCCCGCTCCTGACGATCGACGTGTCCAGTCAGGAATGGACGACCGAGGACATCGACGACGTACTATCCGGGTTCGTTGGCGGTCGGGGCGTCGGAACGAAACTCGCCCACGACCGGATTCCGTTCGACGCCGACCCCCTCGGACCGGAGAACCGACTCTACTTCACCACCGGCCCACTCCAGGCCTCGAAGATGAGCTTCACCGGGCGGATGTCGGCCACCGCAGTGTCGCCCCTGACGACCGGATTACTCTCCTCGAACGCCGGCGGGTTCATGTCCCGGCACTTCGCGGATTCCGGGTACAGCGCGGTCGAGATCACTGGAGAGAGCGACGAACTGGTTGCCATCCACGTCACGGACGAGAGCGTGGAATTCGAACCGGTGGGCGACCTCGAGGAGGCAACGGTCCAGGAGGTCACGGAGTACATGGAAGAACATCACTCCCTCTCCGAGGACCACATCGCGGCCATCGGGCCCGCCGGTGAGAACCTGGTCCGATTCGCCTCGATCATGACGACCGATCACCGCGCGTTCGGCCGCGGTGGCCTCGGGGCCGTTCTCGGATCGAAGAACGTCAAGGCGATCACCTTCGAGGGAGACAGCCCGCCGGACATCGAGATCCCAGACGTCGCCGACGACATTCACACCGGGGCCGCGACGAGCGACAGCATCATGAAGCGCCAGGGGACCACCAGCGTCACCGACCTCTCGAACGAGTCCGAGGCGTTCCCCTCCTTCTACTTCGAGGAGACCTCCTACCCGAAATACGAATCGATCAACGGGGATCGAGTCGAGGAGAAGAAGTTCAAGAAGGCGACCTGCTCGCAGTGTGCCTTCGCCTGCAAGCTTCCCACACGGGATGCGGACCGTGGCGTCGAGACGGAGGGACCGGAGTTCGAGACGATCATGTCCTTCGGCGGGAACTGCGACGTCGACGACATCGTCTCGATCATGAAATCGAACGAACTCGCCGACGATCTCGGCCTGGACGCCATCAGCGCCGGGAACACCGTCGCGGCGTACCTGGCTGCCACCGACGAGATGGGGAACGACGACCTGGTCCACGAGATGGTCGAGAAGATCGCCTACCGGGAGGGAGACGGCGACCTGCTCGCGGAAGGCATCCACCGGATTCACGACGAACTCGGCGTCAGGGACTGGACGGTCAAAGGCCTCGACTTCTCCGCGCACGACGGCCGGAGCCTCCACGGACAGGGGCTCTCCTTCGCGACGGCCAACCGCGGCGGCGATCACATGTACTCCACCTTCTACGCCTGGGAGTACCCGCTGGTGGACCAGGACGAAGCGGTCGATCCGAAGGGCCTCGAGGGCAAACCCCCGCTCGTCGTCGAGCAGGAAAAGCGTCGGGCCGTCGAAGACGCGGGAATCATGTGTCGCTTCTCCCGTGGAGAGCAGACTGACGAACGGATGGTGGCACTCTACGATGCCGACTACGACGAACTCCTCGATCTCGGCGAGCGGATAATTTCGCTCGAACGACACTTCAACAACCAGCGTGGCTTCGACCGCGAGGACGATACCCTTCCCTACGAACTTCCCGACTTCGAGGCGGCTCTCGACGAGTACTACGACCTCCACGGGTGGAACCAGGACGGGACCGTTCCCGAGGAGCGGTTGGACGAAATCGAGGCAGTCGCCTGATCGGGTCCCTGGATCGGTCGGATCCCGAGTTCGAACGAATTCCCGACAATCGGGCGTGCCGAGACGTTTGGCGGGTCATCAAAACCGGTCGGTCCACCAATTCGAGCGAATCCTCAAAACCGGTCGGGTACCAACTCCGAACGAGTCCGCAAAAGCAGTCGGATCCCGACTACGGTCGGGTCTTGAATCGTGAGGAGTCCAGAATCGCTCGATATCGCCCTCGTATTTCGATATACTGTCGAGCAGTGGCTGAAACGTGGCAGGGAACCCTGCTCTGACGCGTTCCGGTTTGCGAGACGTCCGTCCACGGGTTCTCGGCACTCTGACAGTGGTGTCATAGGTGACACTTCAATTGTGCCATACGCGACACTTTCAGTGGGGCCATACGCGACACGTTCAGTGGTGCCATACGCGACACGTTCAGTGGTGCTATAACTGACTCTTCAATTGACGATATTTACGAAAATCTTCAATTGACGATATTTACAAAATTCTGATATATAACACGATCGATAGTAGCCCGCTCCGACCCGGACTCACTTCCAGTCGGGTTCGCCGACCGGGCTCCGTGGTTCCTCGCCTTCGATGACGCGTTTGACTTCACTCGCTGCCTTCTCCCGCAATTCGACGAGTGAGCCCTCCGAGTAGAAGGCGGTGTGCGGGGTAATGATCGTATCGTCCCGATCGAGAAGTGGGTCGTCCTCGGCGGGCGGTTCCTCCGCCAGTACGTCGAGTCCGGCACCGGCGAGTGTGCCGTCCTCCAGTGCAGTCAGGAGGGCGTCCTGGTCGATCACGCCCCCTCGGCTGGTATTGACGAGGATGACGTCCTCGCCCATCGTCTCGAATGCCTCCGCGTCGATCATCTCCCTGGTTTCGTCCGTGAGCGGTGGGTGGAGGGTGATCACGTCGGACCGCTCGAGGAGTTCGTCGAAGCCGACCGGTTCGACGTCCGCCAGTTCGATCGTCACGTCGTCGACGTAGGGGTCGTACGCCAGTCGGGTATCGAAGAAGTGTTCTGCCTTCTTCGCGACCCGGCTCCCGATTTTCCCGTACGCGATGACACCAAGCGTGAGTTCGTTGAGTCGGGGAATCGGAGCGCCGTGCCCCCAGTCCCAGCCACCGTCGGCCGTGTGCGCATCGAAGACGGTGAGGCGACGGACGAGCGAGAGAATGAGTCCAATCGTGTGTGCCGGGACCTCGTCCATGCAGTAATCGGGGACGTTCGTCACCGTGATGCCCCGCTCCTCCGCAGCGTCAGTGTCGATGTTGTCGTACCCGATTCCCGCACGCGAGATGATCTCGAGATCGTCGAGACGATCGATTACCGATTCCGTGAATTGCGTGTTGGCGTCGAGGATGACGCCGACGGCGCCCGCCGCTGTTTCGACGATTTCGTCCTCATCTCTCACGCCGGTGAGTTCGACGTCCACGTCCATTCCCTCGAAGACCGACTCCTCGACACTCACGTCCTCGAGGTTGTCGAAAAACACGACGACCCGGTGGTTCGCTTTCATCTTTCTTCAAGCAGGAAACCCCGCCCCTTGGGGCGGGGAGGAATGCGACACTTGGCCGTCTGTCCAACTACTGCGTTCCGTCGGTGTCGAGGCACTTTGCCCCTTCCAACAGCAATCCCTTCCACGTATATCCTCTCTCGTCTTTCAGTTCGGTTAGCCATTCGTGCTGTTCTTCGCTCACCTGTAGACGCACATCTTTTGGCATACATATTTGTTACTTTCCGTGCGTTTTATGTGCTTCGGTATTGTAGGAGTAGGTGTGACCGCCACCGCCACGAAAACGCTCGAAGCCACGCTCGCGCCGCCGACGGCGCACAAAGAGCGTCGGCTTCAGCGCACCGTGGCGACCTACCGCCGCGCTCTTGACGATGCGTTCGAGAGTGGCGCGGACACGCAAACGGCGGTCAACGATGTCGTTACCGGCTACACCCTCACGTCCTATGCAAAGGACGCGCTCAAGAACTACGTCCCGCAACTCCGCGACACGTACAACGCTTCGG
>JBDGTL010000101.1:0-10830 GCA_042216905.1 Halodesulfurarchaeum sp. | reverse complement strand
GCGTGAGCGTGGTCGTCGCAGTGCCATGCGGGATATCGAGGCGGTCACGGATTTCAGCGGGTTTGAAGCCGTACTCCGCATGAGTGTAGAGGAATCTCACAATCTCTGATTTCGTGGTTCCCGGCTTCAGGTCGATATCCGGGTCGTGTGTATCGAGGTGAATCGGCATTTGTGTACCTGGATGTAATCGTTTGTAGCATTAAGAAGTTACGGCCAATTTGGCGGTGTCAGTAATACGCACCTGGATTGAAGCGAACTTTGGGCTGTTTCCCCCTTGTGACCGATATAGAGAATCTAATCATCACGCTCAGTCACAGATTAAGTGGGGGATGAGGGCATACCGTATATTCCGACTGCAGTGGTGGAAAAGCCGAGAACGGCGATCACAAAGGTACTTCCAAGCACTCCGGACGGACCGAAGCGAGCGGCAACCGGGCCGAAAATGATAGGTGAGAGGAACTGGCCGAGATAGCCCAGCATGGCCACGTACGAGCTAAACTGCCCCTGGCGGTCGGCTGGTACCAACTCCTCAATCCACAACAGCACGGTCGGAAAGACCAGTCCCTGCCCGAGCCCGAACAGCATCACTGGCACGAATGCGAGCTGCGGTGAGCCTGTAATTGTGGCCAGCCCGAAACCGACGCTCCATAGCGCGAACGCCGCGCCGGCCAACTGTTGGTACTCGAAATGTCGTTTGATTCGGTCGTAAAAATAGGCGCTCACTCCACCGGACAGCCCCATTGCAGAGAGGTACAAACTGATGCTGAACGAAGACGTGAGACCCATTCCCGCGAGGAACTCGGGGTAGTAGACGATAATGGAATAGAGGAGAACGTTTGTCAGGAAGTACAGCCCGTAGACCGGGATGAGGAGCGGTGTGTCACGGATAATTCTGCCCAGCGTTTGTACTGCGGCAGGTACGGTCTCCGACCGCTCCAGGCGCTTTTGTGCCGGCTCGGGGACTGTTGCGACTGCAATAAGGCCAAGCGGGAGCGCAAGCAAATAGATGCCGAACGGACCGTGCCAGGAAAGCGTTCCCAGCACGCCGCCCAGAAGCGGGTAGACAGCCGCACCCATACTATTGGCGCTTCCACGGAGTCCCATTACCCGATTCTTTCGCTCGCTCTCGTAGAGGTTGTAGATCAGTACCGTGACCGCGGTGTAGACGAAGGCGACGGCGATCCCGAGGCCAGCGCGCGAAACGAGCAAAAGCGGAACGCTCTCGATTACGAGCCCGGCCCCACCGGTGACACCGTAGAGGGCGAGTCCAAGAATCAATGGCCGTCGGGGTCCGATCCGGTCAATGAGGTATCCAGCAATGGGACTCGTGACGACGATCAGCAGTCCGTGGGTCGTGATAATGAGGCCAGCCATCGACTGAGAGACGCCGAGACCGGCTTGAATTTGGTTGACGACGGGACCGAGAATAGCCCCCGCCATAACGGTCAGCGTACTGGAGGCGATGAGAATCCAGACCGCGTGGTCCGGGGAACGAAACGACGGGCCGAAGCGGCCGAACAAACCCGAGTCATTGGCTTCATTCATCAGTTATCGGCCTCGCATTCTTAGCCGCTCCTGTTTTCGGTCAGTTCCCTCTCGGCTTTAGCCCACCGACATCTCTCGCTTCGCGACGATGACCTCCTTTTTGATGGGTCCCACTGAATACATTTAGTGAGGTAATCTTCTGGAATCGGGAATGAATACATTTAGTGAGGTAATCTTCTGGAATAGGGATCTCAAAGTGCCACTATCAATGTCTTCCACTATATACTACGAGAACGAGACGGCATTTTTCTCACCGGAGATTACACGACCAACATGGGATATCTCCCAGGAGAGACGAAATCGACAGGTGGGCCGGTAGCGATACCCACCTATTCCTGAGAAAGGACGTCGAGAACCCCGTCGACGGAGTTCGGGACGGGTTCTGGATCGGCGCCGGCGGCCGCCGCCTCGTCGGGATCTTTGAGCAGATGGCCGGTCGTCAGGCAGACGACCTGTTCGTCCGCGTCGATTCGGCCCTCCTCGCGGAGTTTCCTGAGACCGGCGACCGAGGCCGCGCTCGCGGGTTCCACGCCGATACCGTCCTCGGCGAGGGATCGCTGGGCATCCGTGATCTCGTCGTCGGAGACGGCGACGGCCGTCCCGCCGGTGTCGCGGATCGCCGGCAGGGCCTTTGGCGCGTTGACCGGCTTTCCGATCCGGATGGCGGTCGCCCGGGTCTCGACCTCGTCCCACCCGCGGACCTCGTCGTACCCGGACTGGACCGCCTCGACCATCGGTGCCGCGCCCTCGGCCTGGACGCCCGTGAGCACCGGGACCTCGTCCTTTCCCATCGCGCCGGATTCCACGAGTTCGCGAAACGCCTTGTGGAGGGCGGCCGTGTTCCCGGCGTTCCCCACCGGGAGGACGATCCGGTCGGGCCAGTCACCGGTCTGGGCCATCGACTGCTCGAGGATCTCGAGCCCGATCGTCTTCTGGCCCTCGAGGCGGAACGGGTTCAGGGAGTTGAGGAGGTAGGCTTCGCCCCGGTCCGCGAGCGCCGAGACGATGTCGAGGCAGTCATCGAAGTTCCCGTCCACCTCGAGGATCCTGGCACCGTGGAGACTCGCCTGCGCGAGTTTCCCCGCGGCCACCTTCCCCGCCGGGAGCAACACCAGGGTCTCCATCCCCGCGCGAGCGCCGTAGGCCGCGAGGGCGGCGCTCGTGTTGCCGGTGCTGGCACAGACCAGTCGGTCCACGCCGAGGCGGTCCGCGACCCGGACCCCCACGGTCATCCCGCGGTCCTTGAAACTCCCGGTGGGGTTCATGCCCTCGTGCTTCACCCGGAGGTCCGCCAGACCGAGTTCGGCCTCGATCGTCGGAACCTCGTAGAGTGGCGTGTTCCCCTCGTCGATACTCTCGCCGGAATCCACCGGGAGCGCGGGCGCGTACCGCCAGACGCCGACGCCCTCGAAGACGTCGAATCCGGGGTAATCCGCGTAGCGAACCTCGAGGAGGGAACCACACGAGGAACACTCGTAGATGACCTCCTCGAACGGCGAGTACGTCTCACCGCACTCGATACACGCGAGCCAGACCCCGTCCGTGGCCGTCTCTGGGACGGGTCCGGAGAGCGATAGATCGACCATCACCCGGGACTCTATCGTGCGGGCACAAATAGGCGCGGGAAGCATCCCGGTCGCCGGCCGGAACGGTGAGTCCTCACACGTCGCATCTCGATTATGCGTCCGGGCCGGTTTTCGGAACCGAACGAGGGATGGATTGGGGACGTCGCTCCGGACTCTGATTCCCTCCCTCCGGGGATGCCGGGCAGATCACTATATAATGGGAAGAACCGTTTCGTTGCGAGGGACTCCGGGAGGCATCCGTCCGGGTTCGAAACAGTGGCCGGGTTCGTCAATCCCGTCGACTCAGGCCACGGCCTCGTTCGTGGAAGACGCGGCGGCCTTCGATTCGAGCCAGTCGACGACCGCGCCCGGAACGTCCACCTCGACGGCGTCGTCGAGGGCTTTGAACTCGACGGTGTGGTTGATCTCGTGGACGGTGAAGCCCTCCTCCGTGGCCATGAGATCGACGCCGAGGAGGCCACCGCCGACGGCGGCGCTGGCGGTTTTCACGATTGCCGCGAGGTCCTCTGAGATCCCGTACTCCTCGGTATCGGCGCCACGGTGGGCGTTCGTGATCCAGTGGTCCGCCGAGCGGACCATCGCCGCGACCGGTTCGCCGTCGAGTGCCAGGACGCGGATGTCCGTGCCGTTCTTCTCGACGTACTCCTGGATGTAGAAGACCTTGTGCTCGTAGTGTCCCAGGGTTTCCTTGTGCTCGAGTATCGCCTCGGCGGCGTGTTCGTCCTCGATGCGGGCGAGGAGTCGGCCCCAGGAGCCGACGACCGGCTTGACGACCACCGGGTAGCCGAAGGACTCGATCGCGTCAAGGGCCGATTCCTTCGTGAAGGCGACTGTCGTTTCCGGGGTCGGAACGCCTGCCTCCTCGAGGGCCAGGCTGGTCTTTACCTTGTCGGCGCAGGTGTCGGCCACGTCCGGCGGATTGACGATGGGGACGTCGTAGTGCTCGAGGAAGGTCGTGACGTACTTCGACCGACTCGTCGCCACGCACCGGTCGAGGACCAGATCGAGGGATTCGAAATCCACCGAGGCGGTTTGCAGCCCGAACGCAACGTCCCGGACGTCGATCTTCTCGACCGTGTGGCCCCGTTCTCGCAACTCCGAGAGCAAGAGCTTCTCGTCCTTGCGGATGCGCGAGTAGAGGAGGCCGATGTCCACGATCACTCCCCCCAGTCCTCGTCCAGTTCTGGGGCTCGCTCGAGCGATACTGGATCCACGCCGAGTACTTCCAGTTCGGTGCCGCACGTGTCACAGTCCACGATCTCTCCGACTTCGAGTGTCTCGTGCAGGGTTACTTCGGCCCCACATTCGGGACAGTCCGTCATTGTATCCCTCTCTCTATCGTGGAGTTACTTAACAGTTCCGAAATTACCATATTACTTACTATTCACGGACACTCGTCTACTGGTGGAAGAACAGCCATATCACCGGACGCGTCGACTCGTTCGTTAGATAACTATTATGATATATTTGGCCTCAAAGAGGCCTCGTCGGAACCCGGGCAAAATCGCGTTCCCGGTGATGGGGTGCTCAGACATATGTCGCCACCACCGATTCGAGTCTCGATTGCGCTTCCGCGATCGATTCCCTGCGGTCGGCGACCGCATCGCTGTCCGCCGCGATGTCCGTCTTCGATTCGGACAGCGATCTCTCGAGCGTCCCGGGTGAGGGACCGCCCGAGGAATCGCGTTCGGCAACGCTCGTTGCGGGATCGAGTTGGTCCTCGACGGCCGACGGGTCGAGGAACGAGTCGAGTTCCCGGCCGGTCACGGATTCGGTTGCGTCCCGGATCGCCTCGAGGTCGCCACCCTGTTCGGCCGCAGTCGCGACGATTTCGTGTGCACTCCGGAACGGGAGACCGGCCATGGCAAGGGCGTCGGCGACACCGGTCGCCGTCGAAAAGCCCTCGTCCGCGGCGGCCGACAGGGCGTCATCGTTCCACGTGGCCGTCTCGACGGCACCTGCTGCGACATCCGTCGCGTCGACGAGGTCGTCGACGGCCTCCCAGACGTGTGGCGTCGCCCGCTGTAAATCGCGATTGTACGCCCGGGGAAGCCCCTTGAGCGTGGCGAACAGGCCGTTGAAGGACGCGGCCGCGTCACCCGCAGTCCCCCTGATGAGTTCCAGCGTGTCCGGGTTCTTCTTCTGTGGCATGATCGAGGAGGTCGACGAGTATGCGTCGTCGAGTTCCACGAATCCCCTGTTCGCGAAGACCACGAGGTCTTCGGCCAGTCCCGAGAGCGTCACGGCCAGGTTCGCGAGCGCGCCGACGGACTCGAGCAGGAAGTCCCGGGTCGAGACGGCGTCCATGCTGTTCTCGAGGACACCGTCGAACCCCAGAAGCGATGCCGTCCGTTCCCTGTCGATGTCGAAGGGCGTTCCGGCGAAGGCCGCCGCGCCGAGCGGCGACCGGTTGGTCCGGTCGACGGCGTAAAAGAGCCGACCGGTATCGCGGGAGACGGCCTGCTCGTAGGAGGCGAGGAAGTGCCCGACGGTCGTCGGTTGGGCGGGCTGGAGATGCGTGTATCCGGGCATTACCGTCTCGGTGTGGGACGTGGCAACGTCGGTGAGGGCCTCCCGGAATGCGATCGTTGCCTCGGCAGCGGAAAGCAGGTCCTCGCGGAGGCGATACCTTATACACGTCGCCACCTCGTCGTTCCGCGACCTGGCAGTGTGCATCGTTCCACCGTCCGGCCCGACGGCATCGATGACTGCCGTCTCGATTGCCTCGTGGACGTCCTCTCCCTCTGGAAGGGAGTCGAAACCCGCCGACTCCACCGCCGACAGCGCCTCGAGGATCTCGGCGGTGACGTCCGTCTCGATGATGCCCTGTTCTTCGAGCATGACGACGTGGGCCGTATCGACGGCCAGGTCGGCGGCGAAGATGCGCTCGTCCGCCGCCAGGGACGAGAGGAAGCCCCTCGCAGGGCCGCCGCTAAAGCGCTCCCGGCGAACGACCGGGTCCTCCGAATCGCCGTCGCTCATCGCTCTCAGGAGTCGTCCTCGTCCGGGTCTTTGCCCCCATCGGCGGTGGCAGCGATGGGGTTGGCGACGGACCCCTTGACGGCGTTTGCCAGCCTGCCCTGGAACCCGTGGTACTTGGCCACGCCGGTCGCGTCGCCCTGTTCGATGCTGCCGGTGACGTCCTCGGTATTGAACGAGGCGGCGTCGGCGGAGTAGAGGGCGTACTCGCTCTCGCGAGCCACCGGCCTGGCCTGTCCACCCTCGAACTTGATCGTGACGGATCCCGTCACGGCCTCCTGGGTCTCGTCGATGAATCCTTCGAGCGCCGAGACGAGTGGCGCCGAGAGGAGCCCCTCGTAGGCCTTCTCCGCCCACTCCTGGTCGACCTGGTGCTTGAAGGAGAGTTCGTCCTTCGTGAGGACGAGGTGTTCGAGGGCCTCGTGCGCCGCGAGGAGCGTCGTGGCCGCCGGGTGTTCGTAGTTCTCCCGGACTTTCAATCCGAGGACGCGATCCTCCATCATGTCGTTGCGGCCCACGCCATACCCGCCGGCGAGTTCGTTGAGTTCCTCGATGAGGGACACCGGGGCCATCTCCTCGCCGTCGAGGGCGACCGGCACGCCGGCGTCGAACTCGATCTCGACGGTGCCCACCTCGCCTGTCGGGGCCTCTGTCCACTCGTAGATTTCCTCCGGGGGGACGTACTCCGGTTCCTCGAGGTCGCCACCCTCGACCGAGCGGCTCCAGAGATTCGTATCGATCGACCAGACGCCGTCATTGCCGGCCTCGACTGGGAGGCCACGCTCTTCGGCGTACTCCATTTCCCACTCCCTCGTCAGGCCGAGGTCGCGGATGGGCGCTATGACCTCGAGGTTGGACTGGAGCCAGACGGCCTCGAAGCGGAGTTGGTCGTTGCCTTTGCCGGTCGCGCCGTGTGCGAGTGCGTCTGCGCCCTCGTCTTCTGCCACCTCGAGGATGGCCGTTGCGATGACCGGACGGGCGAGGGCAGTTCCCAGGGGATAGCCCTGGTAGGTGGCGTTCGCTTTCACGGCGTCGAAGGCCAGGTCGGCGAACGCCTCGGTCGCGTCGACGACGTGGTGTTCCACGTCGAGCGCGGAAGCGGTGTCGAATGCCTCCTCGAATTCGGACTCGGGCTGTCCGACGTCGACGGTGACGCCGATGACTTCGTCGTAGCCGTACTCCTCTTTCAGTATCGGGACTGTAACGGTCGTATCGAGCCCGCCCGAGAAGGCGAGCACGACGGTTTCGGTTGACATGGGTTTCGTGTGTGGTGTGTGTTCGGATAGTTCGACGGACTGTACCTTGACGGGTCGAACGGACGACGGGACGAATCGGATGTGGCTCAGGCTAGGGGTCTAGGGAGACCCCGTTCGTCGTCGTGATGGAGAAAAGACCCGCTCCTCACCGGGGGCGAGTGTGCCCGCGTCGGGAACCGGGGAGGGCATCTGTACCCGGTCGTATTCGTCGGGGCTATATTAACTCTTCCGTCGAGCGGTGCCCGGGACGGCCGTCGGGCTTTTCGTCCACCCGACCGTACACCAGTGAAATGAGTCGCGGCGCCCTCGACGTGGACACCCTGATCAAGATCGTGCTTCTCCTGGTCGTGGTCTTTCTCGCCCTCGAGATCGTCCAACTGGTTCTCAAACTGACGTTCTGGTTCGTCCGGTTCTTCCTGCCGCTCGTGGTCCTCGGGGCGATCGTCCTTGTCGCATTATATATTGTAAAGCGGGTGATGTGATCCGGCGCTCCAGGACGGTGAGCACGCACTCGGTCGATTGTCCGACGCGATGAGGACGGTGGCGTACCCGGTCGATTGTCCGACGGGATGAGAACGGTGGAAGTGCCGGAGCGGTCGGCTTATTGGGTGCCCAGGCAAAGGACGTGTGTGTACAGTCTCAACGTTTCCCTCCCGGCGGCCGTCCGGGAGCGAGCGTTCGACCTCAGACCTGCACTCACGGACTTCGACCGCGTCCGTGAATCCCGGACGCAGACCCTGGTCCTCAAACGACTGCCCGCGACCGACCGACGGGAGTTCCTCCGGACCGAACATCGGGCGAGAAATGCGCTCGCTGGAGCGCCGGTGGTCTGCGCCCGAATCTCGGGGATCGGGTTCTTTTCCGACCCACCAACGGGAACCGGACCAGTCGTCTATCTGTCTGTGGACAGTCACGGGATCCACGACCTCCACCAGCGACTCGTCGAGGAATTCGGTGCTGTCGAACCCCTCGAAGGTGATGACTACGTCCCCCACGTCACCCTCGCCAGGGGCGGGAATCTGCGGGACGCCGAGCGGATAACGAGCCGTTCGATCGACCCGATTCACTTCAGTGTCGAGGAACTCGCGTTCTACGACGTGACGGACCGCGAGCACATCGGAACTATCTCGCTTCGGTCGGAGGAGTGATGCTCCAGCCGATTCGTCGAACTACGGGGTCGGCGGTTCTCGTTCCCACGCACCGACGTCACGGTAGAAATTGAGCATCGCGTACTTCACTTTCTCCGGGTCGATATCGAGGAGTTCCGATCGCTCCTCGGGCGGGAACGTGGTATTCACGCTGTATCGGGGCATGCTGGTTCGCGATTCGGCGGTGTACCGGCGGTCGATCAGCGCCCGGACGCCCACGTCCTCGGGGGAACGGAGCACCCGACCGATCGCCTGTCGGGTCTTTCGAACGGTCGGGATCTCGATAGCGTACCGCCAGCCAGCGTCGGTAGCCAGGTCGCCGAAGGCGTGGTCGTACGCCTCCTGGATGGCCTCGGTTCGTTCGTCGAGGTGCGGGTAAGGGACGCCAACGACGGCGACCGTCCTCGCGGCGTCCCCGTCGAAACTGACACCTTCTGCGAGGGTTCCCCAGAGCGAGGTGAACATCGCCCCGTCGTCGTCTTTCACGAACTCAATCCGCAGGTCCTCGACCGGGACGCCGGGTTCGTCGAGGTATCGGGTGGCGGACACGCGGTCCGCCAGCAGGCCGTGATACCGTTCGGCCTCGGCGTAACTCGGGAAGAAAAGGAGGGCGTTTCCCGGCGTGAACCGGATGACGTCGGCCAGGGTGTCCGCGACGACGTCCGTTACGTCCTCGTCGTCGCGACTGCTTGCGAACAGCGGCGGAACGTCGACGGCGTACGTCCGGCGGTTCTCCTCCGGAAACGAAAGGCCGTACGCCAGCGTCTTCGGGTCCTCAAGGCCCAGGACGTCGGAGAGCACGTCGAAGGGACGGAGCGTCGCGCTCATCAGCACGGAGGCGTGGACCGAGTCGAAGAGTTCCTCGGTGACCTGCCGGGGAATACACGTGTACAGTTCTGCCCGACCGTACACCGTATCCGTTCCCTCGTCCCGCCTGACAGCGAGCGTCGGGTACTGGTCGAAGTCGGTTGCGTCCTCGAGGTACGCGTCGACGAACGAAGCGGCATCGAGGGTGGGACAGTCGGCCCGTCGTGTGGCATCACCGGAGCGATAGGCCTCCTCGTACTCCGAATCGAGTTCGACTCCCAGTCGGAGTGCCGACTCGAGGTCGGACTCGATACCCGGTCCCGTGTACCGATCGAGGAAGCGAAGCGTGAGGTCGTCTCGACTTCCCTCGTTCACGACCGGGACGTCTTCCCATCCCGTTCCGATTCGTTCTCGCTCTCCGAACTCGAAGGCGGACTCGTACACCTCGACGAGGGCCTCGCCGAACGCGTCGAGAACCCGATAGGCAGCCTCGGATCTCGGGTCGTCGAGTTCCTCGAGTTCGGAGCGTGCGCTGTCGATGGTGCGTTCGGAGAGCGTCTTCGAGGCGTGATCTCGGGCGGCGTCCTCGACGTTGTGTGCCTCGTCGAAGACAGTGATGACCTCGTCGGGATCCTTTCCCAACCAGCGGAAGAACTGGCTCCGGATGCCCGGATCGAGGAGGTGATGGTAGTTCGCGACGACCAGGTCCACGTCCTCGAGCCCTTCTTTCAGTAGTTCGTACCCGCAGAGGCCTCGCTGTTCTGCATACTGGTAAATTTCGTCGGGACGTCTCACGTCGTCGAACAGCCACCGAAAGAACTCGTCGTCCGAGCGGTGCAGGTTGTTGTAAAAGTGCTCACAGGTGTTCCCCTCCTCGAGATCCTCGAGCTCGGATTCGAGCGCCTCGATCTCCTCGAGGACCGCCTGTCGCTTCGTCGCCGCCTCCTCCGAGCCGTTCTTTGCCTCCTCCAGTAGACGTCGCTCCCGTTGTTGTAACTCCTGGAGGTCGGATTCGGTCGAGACGAGGTCACGGGTGGAATCCCGGAGGACCTGGCACTCCTCGTATCCGACGTCGACGTGACACATCGAGGCCTTCCCCTTGAAGACGACCGACTGGATCGGCGTCTGGTCGTTGATCTCGCGGGCCTCTTCGACGAACTGGCGCATCTGCTGGTGGACGTTCGTGGTGATGACGACGGTCTTGTCGTGCTGGCGGGCGTGAGCGAGGGCTGGCGCGAGTGCGGCGAGCGTTTTCCCGGTTCCACAGGCCCCCTCGAAGAGGACGTCGCGGCCCGCCTCGAGTGCCGTTGCGATTTCCTCCATCGCCTCGGCCTGGTTTTCGTACGGCGACGATTTGGGGAAGAACCGGTCGTGTTCGGGGACCACGTCGGGACCAACTTGGCCGCTATCGCATAAAAAGGTCTGGCTGGCGCGGTGATAGTGAAACAGGTCCGCCGGTGTCTTCCCTCGGGGAGTCCCTGATGTCTCCACTCGGGGGAGTCCCCGGTG
>JBDGTL010000030.1:0-10832 GCA_042216905.1 Halodesulfurarchaeum sp. | reverse complement strand
AGGTGTCCCGACCCCGCCTGAAATCGAGTGCCGTGAGAATGTCGATGGTCGGGTTTCGTCTCAGACAGTTTATAATATACGTATTCTGGATTGATTATTGTGAGCTTCGCGGATCGAACAATGTGAGCACCGCGGATCGAACAATGTGAGCACCGTAGATTGAACAATGTGAGCATTGACGGTTTTATAAAGCGACCATCGTGGATCGCTGTGAGTCCCATCGGGTTCAAATCACTATATAAAAGTGGTTGAATCGATCGCCCGGACAGTTCGACAGTCGAGCACACATCGCCGGCGGACGCCGATCGATCGGCTATTCTCTCCATCTTTCCTACCGATGTTTCTCTGTAGGAAAAAGACTTATATAGAAGCGCAAGTAGTTTTGTAATGAGGTGTTCGCCAATGGCGCTTCCGAGTCGACCCTCGAGCTCCTGGCTTTCGAGCACCGACACGCCGTCCCGCCTGTTCGGGTTCGGCGGAGACGATTACGAACTCTACGAACAGGACGGCGAGTTCGTCCTCAGCATCGAAATGCCCGGATTCGAGGTCGACGACATCGAGGTCGGATGGCACGAGGGCCAGTTGACCGTCGGGGCAGAACGCGAGGACGAGGAACGGGGGAAGCGTCGGACCTACCGGCGGTCCTTCCGCATGCCGAAAGAAATCGACGAGGACGAGATCCGGGCCCGGTACAAGAACGGCGTCCTCGACGTCTATCTCCCGGCCCAGGAGGACGCCACCGTGAAGGGAAAGAAGATTCCGATCGAGTCCTGATCGGCCACGAAACTCGCTCCATAACCGAACGCCGACGTTCAACGGGAGATCTTTCCGTTTGACGACGGATCTCTCGATCCGCAAAGGAGCCCACTCGATCCCCAGATGGATTCCGCCTTTGGGCACGTATCCGTCGTTCGTCTTCTTAGCCGTACTTGTACGACATTCCGGTGCCGTTCGGTGGGTACTCCCAGACGACGTTGTCGTAGGGACACGCCCAGCGACAACTCCCACACTCGAGACAGTTCTCGTAGGCGATCATCGGTACACCGTCCGGATCCTGCTCGTTCCGCCAGACGTTCGCCGGACAGACCGACACGCAGTCGTAGGTGTCACAATCGAGACACGTGTCCTCGACCTCGACGTCGAGATGTGACTCCTCGTGGTCTGTGTACTTGTTCGCGTAGAGGCGGTCCTCCATGCTCGGGGTGTCGATATCGGGGTTCGTGGGGCGGGATTGACTCATGATAGTAACTTCCTGAACTTCCAGGCCCGTTTAATCGCGCCGAACCATCCATCTGTCGCTCGAAGCAGCGTCTGTTTGGCCCGGTTGACGTGGGTTTCTTTCGGCTCGCGGTCCATCTTGAAGTACTCGAGTTCGGCGGCGGTGAGGGCCTCCGGCAGCGCCTCGAAGATGAACTCCTTCTCCTCGGCGGCGAGTTCGCCGAACCAGTTGTAATGCTCGAGGTTCTCCATGACGAAGGAGTCCTCGAGGTTCTCCGCGTAGGGTTCGAGTGCCGCTTTGTCGGTCCGGTCCTTCTCGAGTGCGTCGGCAATCGCGTTTCCCGCGAGGTAGCCACTCTCCACCGCCATGTTCGTGCCCTCGAGGTGGATGCCGTTGTTGAGTGTCAGTCCGGCCGTGTCGCCGACGAGGACCGCCCCGTTATGGACGAGTTGTGGGACGGCGTCGGCACCCCCCTCCGGGATCGTCTTCGCCGAGTACTCGATCATCCGGCCGTCACGGACGAGCGGCGCGACGGCGGGATGCTGTTTGAAGTCGTTGAGGATCTCGTCGGGTTTGCGGGGATTGTTCCGGGCGTCCTCGATGCGGTAGGCGACGCCGATCGACAACGTGCGTTTGTTCGTGTAAATGAACCCTCCACCGACCGCGTCGCCACAGGCCCCGTCTCCGAAGTAATGATAGGAGACGCCGTCGTTCTCGTAGAGGTTGAAGCGCTCCTCGATGGTATCGCGGTCGTACTTCCGGACCTCCTTCGCCGCGACGGCGACGTCAGTCGCGTCGTCGGGCTCCTTGAGTCCGGCTCCCTCGCTCACGAGCGAGTTCGAGCCCTCGGCCAGCACGACGATCGGAGCCAGGAGCTGGCCGTCGGGACGGTCCGTCTCGACGCCGATAATCGCTCCGTCCTCCCGGACCAGATCGGTGACCGTGGTCTCGGTTATGAGAGTCGCTCCCGCATCGACCGCCTGGTCGGCGAACCACTCGTCGAAGTCGCCCCTGAGGATGGTGAAGGAGTCGTTGTGGGGTTCCTCGTGCCAGGCGGCCGGCCGAAACGAGATCGCCGTCTCGTCCTGGTCCGTGAGGAGACTGAACCGCTTCTCGGAGATGTATCGCTCCGTCGGGGCGTCCTCGAAATCATCGCCCAGCAACTCACGGATCGTCGGGG
Source organism: Halodesulfurarchaeum sp. (assembly GCA_042216905.1). Classification (GTDB taxonomy): domain Archaea; phylum Halobacteriota; class Halobacteria; order Halobacteriales; family Halobacteriaceae; genus Halodesulfurarchaeum. The sequence continues at coordinate 8,433 of JBDGTL010000030.1, read as the reverse complement.
TAAATAGGACGCCACCGAAGACGTTCTTGGCACCGGGATAGGACCCCCGTTCGAGGACGATCACGTCGAGGTCCTCGCGTGCCATTGTCAAGGCGGCTGAACTCCCCGCCGGACCGGCTCCGACCACGATGGCGTCGAACCGGTTGTCGTAGTCGGGGGTCTCCGTCATCCCGACACCTCCCCGTTGGCCTCCCGAACGGCGTCGGCGAGTGCAGGACACACCTCGAACAGGTCGCCGACGATCCCGTAATCGGCGTTCTCGAAGATGGGCGCGTTCGGGTCGTCGTTGATCGCCATTACGGTCTCGGAGTCGTTCATCCCCTCGAGATGCTGTATCGCCCCGCTGATCCCACAGGCGACGTAGAGTTGAGGCCGGACCGTCTTTCCGGTCTGGCCGACCTGTCTCGCGGCTTCGATCCAGCCTTCCTCGACCGCTTCACGGGTCGCCGCCACCTCGCCGCCGAGGGCGTCGGCCAGGTCCTCGATGGGGCCGAAGTCGCCCTCGGTCCCGTACCCGCCTGCGACGATGATTTCGGCGTCCGTGATGTCGGTCACGTCCCCGACCACCCGCTCGATGACCCGTGAATGGACGTCCGATTCGTCGACGACCACGTCGACCGATTCGATGTCGCCCTCCCGGTCCGGATCGGGTTCCGAGGCGTCGAAGACGCCGGGACGGACAGTCGACATTTGCGGCCGGTGGTCCACACATTTGATCGTCGCCATCGCGTCGCCACCGAACGTCGGACGGCGGGCGAGCAGGAGCCCGGTATCGGGTTCGATATCGAGTTCCGTACAGTCGGCGGTCAATCCCGCCTTCGTCGGCACGGCCACCCGACCTGCGAAGTCCCGGCCGGTGTGCGAGCCCCCGATGAGAACGACGTCGGGTTTGCGCTCCTCGACGAGGGCCCGGAACTGTTCGCCGTATGGTTCCGGGAGGTACGGCTCGAAGATCGGGTCCTCGGCGATTAGAACCTGGTCGGCCCCACGGCTAATCGCTTCCTCGGCGAGGTGCATCACGGACTCTCCCATGACCAGTGCACTCAACCGGTCGCCCTTCTTGTCCGCGAGGGTGCGGCCTTCCGCGAGGAGTTCCCACGAGACCTTCGCGGCCTCGCCGTCGTGTTGTTCGACGAACACCCAGACTCCCTCGTACTCGTCGGGATCGACGTCTGCGCTCATCTACAGAATCCCCTCCTGCTGGAGCGCGTCGAGGAGGTCGTCGACGGAATCGACCTGCTTCTTCTTTCGCTCGACCGGATCGGCGGTGTCCATCCCCCCGACCGAGGTCGGCGACGCGGCAAGACCCACCTGATCTTCGATGCCCAGGTCCGAGGCGGTATACTCCTGGGGTTCGAACTCCGTTTCGGAGAAAATCTTCCGGTGAAGACCCGCGACCCGCGGCTCGTTCGCCCCGAACTCGATCGCCACGACGACCGGGATGTCGGCGGCGATCCGTTCGTGCCCTCCCTCGATGTCCCGGACGGCGATCAACTCGCCGTCCTCGGGGTTCGGTTCGAGTTCCTCGACGTAGGTCAACTGCGACCAGTCGTTATGGGCGGCGATACCCGGTGGGACCTGTCCGGTCGAGGAGTCCGTACTCTCCTCACCGCAGACCACCACGTCCGCGTCGAGTTCGGCGGAAATGGTCGCGAGTGCCAGACTGGTCGGCCAGGTGTCGCTCCCGCCGAAGGCGCGGTCCGTCAACAGGGCGCCGTCGTCGGCACCCAGTCCGACGGCCGTCTCGAGGACAGCCCGTGCGAACGGCGGACCCATCGTCACGGCCACCACACGGCCTCCGACCTGTTCGCGGAGTTCGAGGGCCGACTCGATGGCGTTGTAATCCGGTTTGTTGAGCACCGCTGCGGCGTCCGAACGATTCAACGTTCCCGTCTCGGGATCGATCGAAACGTCGTCGGCGTCCGGTACCTGTTTGACGCAGACGACAATTGTCCATTCTCGGGTCATAACTCGTCCTCGGTGGTGTCGCCCGACCCCGCCCCCGTCGAGGTGGCTTCGGGTCCCATCCCGTCTCGATCACGGTGGCCCGACTCGGAGACCGGGAAGCGTCGGGAGGATGACGGATCCTCGTCCTGTTCGGTTCCGGACGACGTGATAGCCATTACCATATCACCGATACGCTTTCGTTTGTACATCGCGGGCAAAGAATCCACCTATTTTTCCCGTAATCCGATGACCGTCTCAAGGTTCGTCGATGCGCGAAGGAAAAGTTCGACAGTTGTCCACTTCCAAATGGGAGCAATCACGGCCGCCGCTGTCTACCGTCCGTCTCCGGTCGTGTTCGCACCAGGTTGCATCCGGGTCACAACAGTCTCCCCGTCGAGATCATTTTCCCCATTCCAACGCCCCGGTCACGTGAGACCCGCCCCCGGGACGAATTTATATTTCGAGCGCGCCTAGGCGCGTTCGTGAGTACCCGAACGCGGGCACTCGACTCGATCGTCTTCGGCGTCGACGTCCAGAGTGGGGACGTCAGAGGCGATGCGCCGTCCTTCGCTCTCTGTGTCCTCGACGGCGAATCGCTCGAGCGCGATGTCGTCACCTACCGGAAGTTGCTCCGCCGAATCGAGGACGACGAACCGGCGATCGTGGCCACGGATAACATGTACGAACTGGCGGCAGACAAGGACGATCTCGTTCGCCTTCTCCGCCGCCTCCCCCCGGAAACCCGGCTCGTCCAGGTAACCGGGGACGAACGTCCGGAACCGCTGTCCCGGGTCGCGTCGCGACACGGTGTGCCCTACGGGAGCGACCCGATGGAGGAAGCCGAGGCGGCGGCCCGCCTCGCGGCCCACAACGTCGGCTACGAGGTGAGTGCGTTTACCAACGAAACTCGGGTTAAGGTCTCGCGGGGCCGATCGACTGGAAAAGGCGGGTTCAGCGAGGACCGCTACACGCGCCGGATCCACGGGTCGGTGAAGCGGGAGGCTCGGCGCGTCGGCGACGCCCTTGAGAATGAGGGGCTCTCCTACGACCGGGACGTAACGGAGAAATACGGAGGGTTTGCGAATGCGGTTTTCACCGTTCAGGCCCCGGAGAGCGAGATTCCCGTCTCCGCGGGTCGATCGGGCGACACCCGGATCGAGATCGAGCCGATCAGACGCGACGGCATCGAGTTCCGGCCGCTCGCGAAACGACGCGACTTCGTCTTCGTCGGCATCGACCCTGGGACGACGACCGCTGTCGGGATGGTCGATCTGGGCGGGAGTCCCCTCGACACCTGGAGCAGTCGGACCGCAGACACCGCCGACGTGATCGAGTGGATCATCGAGCGGGGACAACCGGTGCTCGTCGCCGCAGATGTCACGCCCATGCCGGAAACCGTCGAGAAGATCCGCCGGAGCTTCGAAGCGGCCGGGTGGACCCCCGACACCGACCTGCCGGTCGACGAGAAACTCCACAGGACACGTGACGCCGGGACGGACAACGACCACGAGCGTGACGCCCTGGCGGCGGCACTGTTCGCGTACGACGACCACGCGTCCCAGATCGAGCGTATCGTCTCGAAGGTCCCCCGGGACCTCGACAGGGGCAGGGTCGTCGGACGGGTGCTCGCCGAGGACGCACCGGTCGAGCGGGTCGTCGAGGACCTGACCGAGACCGAATCCGAGAGCGAAGACGAACCAGCCGAGGAACCCCGGGAACTGACCGAGGAGGAACGCCGGATCAGGGACCTCGAGGCACAGGTCGACCGGCTCGAGTCCCACGTCGAGGACCTGGAAGACAGGCTCGAGGAGAAGGACGAAAAGATCGCCTCCTACGAGGAGAAATTGAGCGAGGCGAAACGACAGGAGCGAAAGGAGATACGAGAACGCCGCGAGGTCACCAGGCTCGAGCGAGAAACCGACCGCCTCGAGGGGGAACTCGAGGACGAACGGGAGCGGGCCGACGAACTCGAGCGGAAACTCGAACGTCTCAAGAAACTGTGGAAACTCGATCACTCGAACGTCAGTGACGTCGACCGGAACGGCGAACTGGTCCCGGTGAAACCCGTCGAGAAGTTCACGGTGGACGCGATCGAAGCGGCCGAGGAGGCCTTCGGACTCGCCCCCGGTGACGTGATCTATCTCAGGGACGCGAGCGGTGCCGGTCGACGCACGGCCGAGCGGCTGATCGAGTGCGACCCCAGACTCGTGATCCGAAACGGGGGGCTGTCGGACGTCGCAGACGTCCGCCTCTTCGAGAATCGGATTCCAGTCGCCCCGGCCGATCAGGTCCCGATCCAGGAGGTCGACGAACTGGCGGTGGCTCGGGAGGACGACGTCGAGGCCGCAATCGAGGACTGGGAAACCCGGGCTGCGGACCGAACACGCGAGCGAAACGCGCAGATGGTCGACGAGATCATCAGCGAACACCGGTCAGATCGGAACTGATCGCCGGGAACGGATTGCTCCGGGCTGGGAGACGACCTGGACTCTCCACTCGATTCCCGGCCGAGCGGACGGCCCGGAATGTGCGGATTGGGGAGGGGGGCGAACAGACGACCGTCGCTCGTCCCGGGACGGATAGTCGTACTATCGCGGATCGTCCCGGGCTGGAGTTAGCTCACGGGAACAGGTGGTCCCGTGTTCCCGGATAAACCCTGGGAGTCATCCAGAAGCCATTTCATCCCCCCAAGACTCCGAACGGGTATGAACACCTACGACCGCCTCGTGCGGAACGCGGCGGAGGTGGTCACCGAGGAGGAGGTCAGAGCGTTGGCGGCCGACCCCGAGGGAAAGCGGGCCTACGTCGGGTACGAACCGTCCGGTGTGCTCCATCTCGGCCACCTGCTGACCGCGAACAAACTCATCGACCTCCAGGAGGCGGGCTTCGAGGTCGTCGTCCTCCTCGCCGACGTCCACGCGTACCTCAACGAGAAGGGGTCCTTCGATGAAATTGAGGAGACCGCAGAGCAGATGCGCGGGCAGTTTCTCGCTTACGGACTCGAGGAGGAGAAGACCACGTTCAGGTATGGCTCCGAGTTTCAACTCGAAGAGGACTACGCTCTCGACCTCCACGCCATTGCCCTGGAGACGACGCTCAACCGGGCCCAGCGGGCGATGGCGGAGATACAGAGCGGGGAGTCGGTCAAAGTCTCTCACGTCATTTACCCGCTGATGCAGGCCCTCGACATCGAGTACCTCGACCTCGACCTCGCAGTCGGGGGGATGGATCAGCGAAAAGTCCACATGCTCGCGCGCGAGGAACTCCCGAGTCTCGGCTATGACTCCCGGCCTGCCATCCACACGCCCATCCTCGGCGACCTCGAAACCGGCGAAGGGAAGATGTCATCGAGCACCGGGACCACGATATCGATGGAGGACACCACGGAGACGATCGAGGAGAAGGTCAACAGTGCGTTCTGCCCGCCCACCCGGAATCCCCCGGACGGGAAGGTCAACCCGGTCCTCGAACTCTTCCAGTACCACGTGTTCCCCCGCTTCGATACGGTGACGGTGAAACGCCCCGAGAAATACGGTGGCGACCTCGAATACGCCGACTACGAGTGCCTCGCGTCGGATCTCGACGCCGGCGAACTCCATCCGGCGGACGCGAAGACGTCGCTCGCGTCCTACCTGGACCGACTCATCGAACCTGGCCGAACGCGACTCCGCGAAATGCGCACGTAGACGGGTTCCTGCCCCCTCAGTTATCCGAGCCCGTAATTGACACCAGTGAGTGCCACTCCGCAACTGGGGTATGGATCAGGGATCGACAATGGGGGTCGTTGTGTGGTGGCCAAGTTCACGTCGGTAACCCCGGTTCACGTCAGTGGCCCGGTTCACGTCGGTTGTCCAGGTCACGTCAGTCGCCCGGTTCACGTCGGTTGTCCAGGTCAGGTCGGTTGTCCAGGTCACTTCGGTGGTCCTGTTCCTCCCGTCAGACGTCGATTAGGATGGGGTTTAAACGCATCGCCCGATTAACTTCACGCATGACCGAACAAGAGGGCGGTCGGAAAGACCTCCGGATGCCCGACGAGGACGAGGTCTTCGCCGTCGTCGAAAACATGCTCGGTGCAAACCGGGTGAAGGTACGGTGTGCGGACGGAACGGAACGAACAGCCCGGATTCCCGGTCGGATGCAAAAGCGCATCTGGATCCGCGAGGACGACGTCGTGCTGGTCGAACCGTGGGAGTGGCAGGACGAAAAGGCTGACATCGTGTGGCGGTACGAGAAGGCCGACGCCGACCAACTTCGCGAGGAAGGGCACATCGAGTAACACGTGTCTTCTGACGAATTCGTCGAGGAGACGGATTCATCCCGGGGGGACGAGTGGGACGAGATCGACGTCTCCGATACGGAGGCAGACCGTATCGCCCGTCGACAGGACCGTGAATTCTCGGAGTTCAGAAAGCGGTTGAAGGACTCGGAGGACCTCAAAGTCGACGACTCGGTGTTCGACGAGGCGACGTACGCCGCCCTCTACAAACTGGTGCAGGACGACCACGTTCTGGCGTTCGGCGGGCCCATCTCCACCGGGAAGGAGGCGAACGTGTACGAGGCGCTCGCACCCGACGGGGGCGACGTGGCCGTCAAGGTCTACCGTATCAATACGAGCAATTTCCGGCAGATGCGGGATTACCTCGAGGGTGACCCCCGATTCGAGGGAATCAGGGGGAACAAGAAGCAGGTCGTCCTCGCGTGGGTGAGAAAGGAGTTCGCCAACCTGAACCGTGCCCTGGAAGCGTCGGTTGCCGTCCCCCGGCCTATTGCCGTCCAGCGAAACGTCCTGGTCATGGAGTACCTTGGGACGGAATCGGGCGCCTCACCGACGGTCGATGACGTCTACCTGGAGAACCCGGAGACGGCCTTCGACGTCGTCAGGGAGTACATGCGCCGCCTCTTCGACGCCGGATTGATACACGGGGACCTCAGCGAGTACAACCTCGTTGTCCACGAGGGACAGATCCACGTCATCGACCTCGGACAGGGGGTGACGGTCCACCACCCGAACGCCGAGGAGTTCCTCAGGCGTGACTGTGAAAACGTGGCGAACTTCTTTGCCAGACAGGGCGTCGACGCAGACGCCGAAGAACTATTCGAGTATCTGACCGCCGAAGACGACGAGGAGTGAGAGACCGAGGGAGTGTCCAATCGGCCCGGGTGCCGGGACGAACGCTTAAACGGCCTGAGTTGGTACCAAAACGTATGCAGCACGTGAAGATTCCGCAGGAGCGTATCGGGGTTCTCATCGGCGAAGGAGGTGAAACGGTCCGCACCATCGAACAGGCCGCCGAGGTGTCCCTTGACATCGACTCCGAAAACGGCTCCGTTCGGATTTCCCAGGACGGTGACCCCTTGCTGGGCATGACGGGTGTCGACATCGTCCGGGCGATCGGACGCGGGTTCCCACCGGAAGAGGCCTTGACGCTTCTCGACGACGATCTTCGCATGTTCGAGACGATCGACATCGAGCGGGCCGCCCGGAACGACAACGACCTGCGACGGAAGAAGGGCCGCCTCATCGGAGAGGACGGCCGGACCCGCGAACTCATGGAGGAACTGACCGGCGCGAGCGTCGTCATCTACGGGTCGACCCTCGGCGTAATCGGGAGCCCGAAAGAGGTCGACGTCATCCGAAGCGCCGCGGAAATGATCCTGGACGGGGCCCCACACGGGGCGGTGTACTCGTTCCTCGAACGAAAGCGCGTCGAGGACCTCAAGCACCAGGGGATGGAGTACCACGAGTTCCACGGCTGAGCCGTCCATATGACGGTCCTCAGCTGACCCGTCGAAATGACGGTCCACGACTGACCTGTCGATATGACGGTCCACGACTGACCCTCGATATGATTGCCACGAACCCGAAACACTCCACTGTCTGATTTTCCATCGATACCATACCGCCTGCGTTCCCCGCTGGTATCCAGATATCCGAACCCTGGCCTGTATCCGGATTTCCGAACGCCGGCTTGAATCAAGATATCCGAACGTCGACACCGGGTGTAGTCTCGAATGATGCAGGCAGCACACGGTTCGGTCACTCAGAGTGTGGAACCGACTGGGTATCCGAGACCGATTCCTCTCCCACCCACGGAATCCCCGAATCGCCGGTGGCTGGTCCACGTCGCTGGTATTTAAGTTCTTGATTGCGATTAATTCACAAGGTGAATCCATCCGTGTGTTGACGTTATCCATGGCCGGTACGAAACATTTATATAGAATAGCAACTCAACTACCTCCCGACTATGGCGCAGATGGGTAATCAACCCCTTATCGTCCTTTCCGAAGAATCACAGCGAACGTCGGGCAAAGACGCCCAATCGATGAACATCACGGCCGGTAAGGCCGTAGCCGAGGCCGTACGAACCACCCTCGGCCCGAAAGGGATGGACAAGATGCTCGTCGACTCGACGGGCAACGTGGTCGTCACGAACGACGGCGTCACCATCCTGAAGGAGATGGACATCGAGCACCCGGCGGCCAACA
>JBDGTL010000080.1:0-10997 GCA_042216905.1 Halodesulfurarchaeum sp. | reverse complement strand
GGTCTTCGAGACCGCGTTCGAGTGCCCGCTCGAACACTTCGGACTCCGGAAGGCCACGGACTTCAGCGATTTCTCGAACTCGGTCGGAGATTTCGGCGGCCATACCGTGTGATTGCTCGGCAACGTTCTTAAATCCGTGTCTGCCCGCTCAGCGAGAACTGACTGGGCCTATGTCTACCACGGCCACGAACAGGTGCCTCCACAGACGCCGTCTACCGTCAAAAAATAGCGGCCTCGGCACTCATAGGGATCCTCATCACCGGGTGCCGACCCCGGTTCGGACCGGTCGTTCGTCATCGGCCACCGAACAGTACGTCCGGCCGGTGAAAAGGCCCTGCGGTCGTATTCCCCCTTCCCCAGGAAATCACCCTTACTCCGCCGGAGGAGCGACGCCGTTTCGCAACGTCCCGATGTCCTCGTAATAGATTTCGACGGTGTCACCGGGTTCGATCGTCCCGGGATTTTCCGGTGTGCCGAACGAGATAACGTCGCCCGGCCCCAAGGTGAATCGCTCCGAGAGGAACGAGACGACTTCGTAGGGATCGAACAACATCTGCTCGGTATTGGCCTCCTGTCGACGCTCACCGTTCACGTCCGTGTACATGTCCAGTTCGTACGGGTCCATTTCGGTCTCGATCCAGGGGCCGAGAGGGCCCGAGCCGTCGAAAGCCTTCCGGGCGGTCCGGCGGTGCTGGTCGAGCGCGTCGACGTCGTTGAGAATAGTGTAGCCCCGGACGACGTCCGGAACGTCAACTGGGTCGACGTTCTTCGCCCGCCGGTCAATGACGGCAGCGAGTTCACCGGCGTAGGTGACTTTCTCGGAGAAGGTCGGGTACGGGATGTCCGTTTCCGGGGGCAGCGTCGCCGTCGGTGGTTTGATGAAGAAATCCGGTTCGTCCGGGATGTCGTAGTTCATCTGGTCGATTTTGTCGGCGTAGTTCCGTCCGACGCAGTACATCGCGGATGGGGCCGCCGGAGCGAGCAGATCGGTCGTCGGTTCGGAGAGGTCGTAGGTTCCATCGTCGGTGAGCAAACGGCCGTCATCGTACTCCCCACTCACGACGCCGTCAGCGGTCCGGGCACGTGCGAGTCGCATCGAACGGGAAAATGCGACGGGCAGGCCTATGGGTTTCGAATGTCCGGTGCTCGTCCGGGTCGGTCGACGAGTCGAAAGTGGTGCACTCTTATTCGGGAAGCACGCCGGGTACCGTATGGCCGAGGATACCCACGAGAACGTCCTGCCGGGGAGCGGGGAAGACCTCGAGACCCCGGACGTCCGCGGATATGACTTCCGTGGCGACTTCGATATCGGGGCGTTGCTCGACACGTACGAAACGACCGGCTTCCAGGCGACCCACGTCGCGGAGGCGATCGACCTCATCCGCGACATGCGGGAATCCAACGCGACGATCTACCTGACGCTCACCTCCAACATCGTCTCCTGTGGCCTGCGTGAGACGGTCGCGGCAATGGTCCGAGAAGGCCTCGTCGACGTCCTCATAACGACGTCGGGATCTATCACCGAGGACATCATCAAGACCGAGAAGCCCTTCAAAATGGGCGAGTGGGACGTCGACGAAGCGGAGATGCGCGAACGGGGCATCAACCGTCTCGGAAACATCTTCGTCCCGTCCGATCGCTACGTCTGGCTGGAGTCCTTCCTCAACGACTTCTTCCCCGACTTCTTCGAGGAGGAGAAGATCAGAACGCCTACCGCGTTCTCGCGGGAAATCGGGAAGCGCCTCGACGACGAGGATTCGGTCCTCTACCAGGCGGCAGCACAGGACGTACCGGTCTATTGCCCGGCCCTGACAGACGCGGAGGTCGGGAACTTCCTCTATTACTATCGACAGAACGAAGACCCGGAGGTCGGGATCGAGATTCTCGAGGACTACGATTCGCTGATCCAGGACGGACTCCTGGCCGAGGAGACGGGACTGATCGTCCTCGGAGGCGGCGTCCCGAAGCACCAGGCTATCATGACGAACCTGTTCCGCGGCGGAGCGGATTACGCCGTCTACGTCTCGACCGGGATGGAAGGCGATGGCTCCCTCTCCGGTGCGCCGCCCGACGAAGCGGTCTCCTGGGGGAAGATCAAGGCCGGCGAGAAGAACCACGTGCAGGTGCAGGCCGAGGCCACCCTCGTCGTCCCGCTCATCGTGGCGGCCGTGCTCGAGGACCTTTGAGGGGCGTTCGACCGGGCCGTGAGCCGACATTGACGGGGTTCACGGAGAGCAGATTTCGAATTACCTATCCCCACCCAGTCCTCCAACATCGCACGTATACCGCCGACTTCCGGCACTTTCTGCCGTCAGTGACGACGATGATCTCGGTCGCTAATCGACCGCCAGGGCCTCTGGGCGCCCAGTACCCTGCGTGGGGATCGGCCAACTGTTCACAATCCCGATGAACGCTCGGTCGAGGAGAACATCTCTCCCCCTCCCGGCCGTCTCCTTTTATCATCTGTCCACAATAGTACCGTAATCTATCCCAAATCCTTCGATAATCAATGACTAATCGATCCATAATTATCTCATACTCTCCTCACTATATTCTATAATAAATCCATCTCATTTTCAAAATCCATCATATTATTTTCATAATCGGCCAATATAACTTCCGTAAACCGACGTTTACCCACGATTGGGCAGGAAAACATCCGGGAAATGAATTCGTACAGATTCGATCTCGACGTTACAGGTCGCCCAGGTGCGCTGCCGTAACCTCAATCAGGAAATACGTCAGGCCGTTGTATCGATCCATGACGCCCGAACCCGATACAACCGAGACGTCCCCAGGGGAAGTGTTCGAGCGAGTCGAGAACCAAGTCGATCAGCGCGAAAATTGGGCCCGACGGCGACGAAAGGACATCCCCACAGATGAGCAGTTACTAGTCATCGCCTGTATGGACGAACGGATCCCGGTCGAGGAGGTCCTGGACCTGTCTGTCGGGGACGCCCACGTCTTCCGAAACGCAGGAGGGGAGGTAACCGACGACGTCATCCGGAGTGCCGCGTTGAGTACGACCGTCTTCGACACGAACGAGATAATCGTTCTCAATCACACGGATTGCGGGATGATGAGCGCATCCGACGAAGCGGTGGTGGACGGTCTCGAAGCGGCTGTTGGGGGAACCCTCGAGGACGTCGATCTCAATCCGGCCCTTCCCGGGTTCGACATCGGCGACGCGTCCATCGCCGACTGGGTCTGGATGACCGAGGACATAGACGAGGCGTGTCAGATTCAGGTGGATTACCTCACCGACCATCCCCTCATCCCGGAGGACGTCTCCGTGCACGGCTACGTGTACGAGGTCGAGAGCGACTCACTTCGTCGGCCCGGCGAACGCATCGCAGAGGGGATCAACACCCGGGTCTCGGAGTGACTCTTTCCGGTGGTTGTCTTCCTGCGTCGATATTCCAGATCTAATCCGACTGAGGAACGCCGGTCGATGTTCCAGGGCCCCTTATTTATATAATGATTGATAGGTCAGTAGAATTGGACGCGGACGCGAACGTAACGACCGTTCTTACCACGAGCCGATTGATTGAGCCGAAAACCAGATAGTGGCCGTCCAAAGAGCGGAGAGAGTTCCCCGAGGGCGGAGAGAGTTCCCAAAGAGGGATGGGAGTTTCCAGAGAGGAATGAGAGTTGAAAATCGGTCAATCCAGTTACTGGGTCTCTCACAGGGCGTCGACAACGTGACGTACCGCCGATCTGAGTTTGTAACCGAGGGAACCGTTTTGATACCCTCTCCATCCACGCATCCCGCCGACCAGCGTTACGGCGTCGTATCCGTCGCTCCGTAGCACCTTCGTCGCTCGCTTCGCGACGACGCCCATTTTACATATCACGACGACGGTCCGGTCCCCGGGAATCTCGTCGAGGCGTTCCCGCAGCGCCGTCTCCTCACCGTTGCCGAGTTGATCGTAGACAGGGATATTGTAACTCCCGTCGATAGCCGACGTCTTGTATGCGGATCGAGGCCGGATATCGAGCAGAAACGGTGGCTCCTCGCTCGACAGCCACTCGTCGAGTTCCTCCGGTCGAATCGTCGTCATACGTGTCGAGTTCTCGACGCCCGTCAAAAAGCCGTCCGATTCGGGTGACTGCCCATCTGCCATCGGTTTTCGAGGGTAGGGGAGCGATGAAACGTGGAGAAAAATACGGAAGAACAAACAATAATAATAATAATAATAATAATGATAATAATGATAATAAAATGATAAATTAAACACGGATTTGATTTCGAGATAAATAAATTACAATATTTAATAATAATTAGCATTACGCTACGACATTCATAAAATTTTGGTATTTATTAACCAAAATAGAAAAATGATGTATTAAAATAATAAAATAATAAGAGTAATAATATAAAACTATTATTAGTTAATTATTAATTAATTTTTATTATTATTATTATACAATAAATGTAACTTGAAACAGTCCTGCCAACATAAAGATTTTCGAGAGCCCTCCACCCCTGTTTACCGTTTCGCCAGCTCGAGCCGACACCGGACCGGAGTCGAGACCCTTTTTTCTACGGCCATCGAACCCGGCGTGAAGATGTCGCTCGTCTCCGCGTTCACGTCGGCGATCCTCCCGATTCTCTCGATTATTGGCCTCGGCTACCTCCTCGCCTCGACGATCGACATCACCCTCGAGCCACTCAATGACGTTGCACTCTATGCGTTTCTTCCGGCACTCGTCTTCTACAACCTGTCCACGTCGGCCCTGGGTGGGGAAGCACTTCTCAAGGTGGTCCTCGGCGTCGGATCGTTCGTCTTCGGGATGTGGGCCGTCTCCGAGGGAATCAGCCGCGCCGTCGGGGTCGACGAACCCTACCGGAGCGCCGACGTGCTGGCCGCAATGTTCCCCAACGCGGGATTCTTTGGCGTCCCGCTCGCCGCGTTCGCGTTCGGGCCCGCCGGACGCACGACCGCCATTTTGTGGATGACAGTGCAGTCCTTTCTCATGTACACCGCCGGGGTCTACGTCGCCTCGCGAGGGGGCGGTGAAACTGGCTGGGGAGCCGTCCGGTCCGTGTTCAAACTTCCGCTCATCTACGCGATTTTCGCGGCGTTGCTCCTCCGGGGAGCCGGCCTCGTCCCCCCGGCATCGTCGACGGCGATGCGGACCATTCAACTCGTGGGCGAGGCGTCTATTCCACTCATGCTCGTGGTCGTCGGTGCACAACTCGCTGAAATGGAACATACGGCGTACAGCCACGTCCTCTCGCCGACCGCGATCCGACTGTTCGCAGCACCCCTCGTCGCGACGGTCGTCGTCCTGGGGCTGGCGTTCGACAATCCAACGGTTGCACGGACGTTCGTCGTCCTCTCTGCGACGCCTGTCGCGGTAGTCCCCCTCGCGCTCGCAATTACGTACAGCGACGATCCGGAGCGGAACGGACGGGCTGCCTCGGAACACCTCACCACGACCATCTTCGTCACAACGCTCGCCAGCGTCCCCGTCCTGACGGTCCTCATTACGGTACTCCAAAACGGGTTCATGTTCTGAATCGATCCGTCTGACGTGCCCATACAGTCCCTCCGAGGGTATACTCGTCCCCTCTCCCCCCACCCTCCCCCGGCACGAGGGTTCGCCAATACTGACCTCGGGAAAAACGGATTCGGAAAACCTGTATGGAAGCTGTGGCCTACGCCGACGCCTCGTATCCGGCGTCGTCCACTGCCTGGATTGCCGCCTCGAGGGAAACGTCGCCTTCGATGGTCGCGGATTCGGCTTCGCGGTCGGCAGTCGCACTGGTGACCCCAGAAAGGCTCTCGAGGGCCTCCTCGACGGTCTGTTCGCAATGCTCACACGTCATTCCAGTGACGGTAATCGTCCGTGTCATGACGACTGTCACTACGGGCTTCCGTTCTTTGTGACTTGCTGCTTCGATACCCAGAAATTGGACGACGTTTCTCTTCGAATATTAAGTGGATTGATTCCCGAGATCGATATTATTCACTCCTGGGAGAATACAGGCGATATTCGCTCATATTCCTTCCCCCTCCACCCCTGCAGTCGCATCGCCGATTGCCCTCCCGGGACTCCTCACTCGTAGGTCAACGTCATGCCCCCGTCGAACAGGAGGTCGCCACCGTTGAGATGCTGTGCATGGGTCGAGAAGCCGAAGGTGAACAGGTTTGCCACTTCGACGGGTTCCATCATCGTCGGCGTCCTGGCCTGGCCGAGCATGACGTCCTCGATTACCTCGTCGATGCTGATTCCGCGCTGTTCTGCCGTATCCGGGATCTGATTCGTCACGAGCGGAGTCTTCACGTATCCCGTACTCACGGAGAAGGCCCTGATTGCACCCTCGCCTTCTGCGGCGATCGACTGGGTCAGACCCCGGAGTCCGAATTTCGCCACGTTGTACCCGACCTTGTCCGCGGTGACGTAATGGCCGTGGACCGACGCCATATTGCCGATCACCCCACGGCCGTCATCAGTATCCTTGATATGCGGGATGACGTGTTTCGAGAGCAGCACGGGGGCCCGGAGCATAACCCGGTGCATCGTATCGTAGGTCTCGATCGGGAAGTCCTCGATCGGATCGATGTGCTGGATGCCCGCGACGTTCGCGAGGAACCGGACATTCCCGTGGGACGCGGCCGTCTCGACGATCGTTTCCAGGTCTTCGTCGACTGTGAGGTCTGCCTCGATCGGCACGATGTCGCCCTCGGCCCCGATGTCCTCTCCACGGGCGACCGTCCTGGCCAACCCCTCTGCGTCGACGTCCGCCGCCCCAACCGTGAGGCCATTTGCCGCGAGCGTGATGGCCGTTGCCCGACCGATACCCGACGCGGCCCCCGTGACGATTGCCACCGAATCCGGAGAGAACAACTCGTCCTCGAGAAAGAGGACGTCGTCTTCGGTAATTTCCGGTGGTTCCACCCGCTCTGAGGCTGAGTCAGACACGTCCATGGTCACTGAAAACGATCGACACCCGGGAAGTAATAAACACGGGGTGATCGGGTGCCGGGTCGTTGCGAAATGGAAACAACGGGCAGCTAGCGGGGACGGAGAAGGACGGAGATTTCGGGGTACCGTCGCGGACGAGGAGACACGGGAGACGGAGACTGACAATCCAACCCACACACCGTCCGGTGTTTCCTTCCCGGTCGGAGAACGAGACGGGTTCTCGGGTTGCGGAAGACGACGCGGGACATATACACCTTTATCCCTGCCTCAGTTCGACTCCGGATACGAATGGTCGCGCTGGACGCAGTCGGGATGGCCACTGTCGCCGCCGGTATCTGGTCGCTCAGCATGGTCGTCTCGAAGATGGGCCTCGAATCCGGGGGCACGACGCTCCAGGTGTCGGTCATCGTTGCAGCGACGGACGTCGTAGTCTACCTGCTCATCCTTGGTGTCACTGGCCAACTGGGCGGAATGGCGGCCATTCCTCCAGCTGGTATCGCGGCGTTCGTCCTGGCAGGGGTCCTCGGAACGGCGCTCGGGCGGTTTGCGTCCTTCGCGGGCATCCGACGGGTCGGGGCCAGCATCAACAGCGCCGTAATCAGTGCCCGACCGCTATTCGCCACCGTTCTCGCCTTCGCGTTCATCGGGGAGACGGTTTCGCTTCCAGTCGTCGGGGGAATCGTGGTCCTCGTCGTCGGCCTGGCCGTCCTTTCGCTGACTCGTGGCGGTGATATCGGCGGCTGGGAGCCAGTCGAACTGATCTTCCCCCTGGCCGCAGGCGCTGCGTTCGCGGCGGCCGACGTCCTTCGCCGGTGGGGACTGACGACGACCGGGGCGTCCCCGTTACAGGGTGTGGCGGTGAACGAAATCGCCGGTGTCCTGCTCCTCGGGGCGTACGTCTTCCTCGCTCGGCGGGAATCGTTTCGGAACGTCTCCAGGCGGACGTACGGGCTCTTCCTTGCGAGTGGGGTCCTGAACTCACTCTCGTTTCTGACCTTCTTCATGGCCTTGAACCTCGGGCCGGTAGCGATCGGTTCCTCGCTCATCGCCACGACCCCTCTCTTCACCACCGTCTACGCGTATTTCCTTCTCAGTGATCTCGAGCGGATCACGCCGGGAGTCGTCGTCGGGGCCATTCTCGTCGTGATCGGGGCAGTGACGATCACAATCGCGTAACAACGACTGGGTCTCCCCGAAATTCGGCAATTCGCGGACGTTTCTCCCCAGGCAGCAGAAAACAGAAGGGCAGTTCCAGGAGCATCGGGATTTTATGCCTCCGGCGCGTAGCCCACACACGATTGCTCTGAGGACCCACTGCGACCTCGGGGAATTGGTTACCATGACTGGCCACGTATACCGACTATCCGCGTCGTTCGAACTTCCGCTAGAGGACCTCGAAGCGTACCTGGATGACCCGGAACTCCCCGACGAGGTGGAGGCACTCGAGGTAAATCGACGAAACAACATCCTCCTCATCAAAGGTGTCGCCGCCGATACGAGTTTGAGTAAATATACCCCGACGGCACAACTCAAGGCGAACATCAAGGAAAAACGCGTCTACGAGGAGGAAGAGCCACGCGCCAGCGGCCCGAGATGGGCATCCGACGACGAGGAAGACGAGGAACCGAAATCCGAACTCGTCACCATGGCGAACTTCAGCGGTGATCGCGAGGCCGTCCTCCAGAATACGGCAATCCAGTACCCGATGTTTACCGTTCTCAAGGACATCGCCATGCTCGACACTGACGGCACCCTGACCGCGATCACCGCAGAGGACGAGGAACTTGCGGCCACCAAGATCGTGGATGGCGAGGAAGTGTCCGCCACGATTGAAGTCGTCGAGGAAGTCCCGGAAGGGACGGGCGGTTCGTCCGGCAGTGGCGTGGACTGGCGGGGGAATCCCTACATATCGGAGTAATCGACACGGGACGGCAGACGCCGATCGTTGGGGGAATCACTATATTCAATCCGGACCGATCGCAGTTTTTACCATTCTCGGACGGATGTGCCATCCTCAGGTGATACGGGGGATACCCCACAATCCTAACCTCCCGATCAGATTCAATCGTCACATCTCCCTCTGACTCATCTCCGCCTCTTCTTCGACATTCATTGTCACATCTCCCTCTGACTCATCGTCGCCCCTCCCTCGGACGCAAATCCCCGGTAACGCAATTCCCCGGTTTTCCTCGACTTCGATTTCGAACGGTATAGAACGGTTTTTCCGCCGCCGAACCGACCGCACGTGTATGGAACTCACGCCGGAACAGGTCGAGGAACTCGACGAGGGCCGTCGTCGAGCGCTCTTCTACCGGACCGCCGGGATCGAAGAAATTCGAGACACCGTTCGGGACATCGTCGACCGGGTTCGGGCGGATGGCGACGCGGCCCTCCGGGACTTTTCCAGGGATTTCGACGACGTCGAACTGGACGCAATCGACGTCACAGACAGAGTCGACGGAGCCCGAAACCGAATTGACCCGGACGTCCTCGAGGCGATCGAAACGGCTTCAGAGAACGTCAGGTCGTTCCACGAACGACAACTGCGTTCGGACTGGCGAGAAGAATCGGGGGGTCGATCGGTCGGGCGCCGATTCCGCCCCCTTGACCGGGTCGGCGTCTACGCTCCGGGGGGGACCGCTGCCTATCCCTCGAGCGTCCTCATGGGTGTGATTCCGGCGACGGTAGCGGGGGTCGACGAAGTCGCGGTCGCGACCCCACCGGCAGAGGAGTTGAACCCCGTCACGCTCGCAGCAATCGACGTGGCAGACGCCGACGAGGTCTACAGCCTCGGAGGCGCGCAGGCGGTCGCCGCGCTGGCGTACGGGACCGAGACGGTCGACCCGGTTCAGAAAGTCGTGGGGCCCGGAAACAGGTGGGTGACGGCCGCGAAGGCCGCCGTCCAGGGAACCGTCGCGATCGACTTTCTCGCCGGACCGAGCGAGATTCTCGTCGTCGCCGACGAAACCGCCGACCCCTCGTTCGTCGCGGCCGACCTCCTCGCCCAGGCCGAACACGACCCGAACTCGAGCGTCGTCGCCGTGACCGACGACAGCGAGACCGCCGAGGCGATCTGTACCGCCGTTGAATCGGCGATCGCGGAACGGGAGCGGTCCTCGGTTATCGAGGAAAGCCTCTCCCAGGACGCCTCCGGTGTGTTCGTCGCACATTCGATGGCCGAGGCGACGTCGTTCGCCGAATCGTACGCGTCCGAACACCTCTCGATCCAGACGGCGGATGACGAGGCCGTCCTCGATCGGATCGACAGCGCCGGAAGCGTCTTCCTGGGGCCCTACACACCAGTCGCTGCAGGCGATTACGCGACCGGGACGAACCACGTCCTCCCGACGAGCGCGAAGGCGAAGGTGGTTGGTGGGCTCTCGGTTGACACCTTCACGAGGGCGAGTACGGTGCAACGTCTGTCGGAGGAGGGCCTCTCCGACCTCGAAGCGACGATAACGACACTCGCGAGGGCAGAAGGTCTGGAGGCCCACGCGGCGAGCGTCGAGGAGCGTCTCCGGGGAGAACCCTCGCGTTAGGGCTCCATCAATTCGAAGGCGACTTCGAGCTCCACCTGGTACTCCCGGGTTTCGGGATCCGCCAGTTCGACGCCCATCTCGGTGACTTCAGCCCACTTCACGTTCTCCAGTGTTTCTCGTGCCCTGTCGATTGCGCTGTCCGCTGCGGCCTCGAAACTCTCTTCACTCGTTCCGGAAAGTGTGATCTTTTTGAAAACCATGGGTTTCCTCGGTTTGTGGTGGTCCGTTGGGGAATCTCGCCCGACCGTGTACGCATCGGAAATCTTCGCTTCGATACGTGATAAAGGTTCATGAGGAATCGGATCGATGTGACCGTACAACGGTCGAACCCACGGGCTGCCACGCACCGACGAATCGGTTTCTCATGTCCGCTTACAAATGGATGTGTTACTGAAGCCTGATCGGTCAATAGTCGATTGTCTGTGAGCAATTTGTGGCAATGTACATAATATGATAGATTGGAATTATTGTATAGTGGAAGACATTGATAGTGGCACTTTCAGATCCCGGTTCCAGAAGATTACT
>JBDGTL010000089.1:0-11040 GCA_042216905.1 Halodesulfurarchaeum sp. | reverse complement strand
CCAATTTCGTCGTCGCGATGGAGGCGGCATGGTTAGTGAGAGACGTGGCGGATTCAGACGACGCTATCGGCGTCGCGGTGAGTGAGGCGGGAAAACGCCTCAACGAGTCGGACCTCGAGTACGTCGAGGTCCAACCGGGAGTGACTTCCTGTCCCGCATGCGGGGAGCCCCTCGATGCTGCCTTTCTGGCGGCCGATACGGCGCTCGTGGGACTCGAACTCGAAATGACGATCTTCAACGCGGAAAGCGACGAACACGCCTCTCGAATCGCGAAGAGCGAGGTCGGAGGGGCTCTCCGCGACGTTCCACTCAAGGTGATCGAGGTGATCGAAGAGGAGGACGATTCTAGCCGGGACGGGGCGTAGACCGAACCTTTATTAATAACTACTGGTTATACTCTCCTGTATGCACCTCCCGACCTCCCAGGATCTCCGGGAGCGTCGATTGTCGCTGGATCTCACCCAGAGTGCACTCGCGGAGAGGGCCGGGGTCTCTCAACCGCTCGTCGCCAGGATCGAGGGCGGCGACGTGGACCCGCGATTGTCGACGCTACGGCGTATCGTCGAAGCTCTCGACGAGGTCGAAGGTGAAGTGGTCCGAGCAGGGAGGTTGATGCACGACGACGTCGTGAGCGTCGAACCCGACGATCCCGTCTCGCTCGCCGTCGAACGGATGCAGGAGGAGGGGTATTCTCAGTTGCCGGTGTTGAGCAACGACGTTCCAGTCGGCTCGATCAGTGATTCCGACGTGATCGATGCCGGTGAGGACGTGGGCGAGAAACCCGTTAGAGAAATCATGAGCGAGAGTTTTCCGACGGTTTCCATGGATGCCACGCTCGAGGAGATCCGAAACCTCCTCGATCACTACAAGGCGGTGATCGTGACGGACAGTGGGGAAACGGTGGGCATTATCACGCAGGCTGACGTTGCGGCCTACGTGAGCAGATAGGCCGACAGGATCGATCGCGGGACGGCAATTTTCTCATCCAAAACAGCCGGATGGCGCTCTCGAACTGCCAGTACCGAGACCTCCTGCCCACCCGAATTCCCCGACCGAACAGCACGGGTTCCGTGGTGTATCACAGACGATCCCCTCGCAGTGCGCCTTACTTCCAAACGCGGTTCGGCAATCGCGGTGGGGAGGTCTCGTCCGATCGGTCGATATTCACCGTAGTAATCTCGCAACGGGATGAACTGAGAGGGGTGACGCCGGTTGGGAATGATCTGCCACCCGGGAACCACTCGTTCCAGGAACCCTTCGTGTCGCAATCAGAAACAATTATAATAATGACAATAATATAACTAATAAGTAAGCAATCAATTAATTAAAAAGACGATAGGAGAATTAAACAAAATATTCCAAATTAATAAAATATTATACTATTGGAGAATTAAACTATATATTATAACAATAAATTGAATAGTATTATATAATAAACATAATTAAAATACTATAGAAAAATCATTCAATATAATATAATATAATATAATAAAATCAACTAAAATACTATAGAAAATCACTTAGAATATTATAATGGGACACATCAAAATACTATTGAAAAATCACTCAAAATATAATGAGCCATTTTATTGGATATTTAATACTTCATTCAATACTTCATTCAATACGACAATTCGAGATCACGAACTGCGACCGAGTTCCCTTCCTCGACTCTGCCGATGATTCGACCGTCCGTCGCCTCGACGAGTTCCGGAGCCTCGTCGTCGGCTATCGCGACGACGAATCCGGTCCCCATGTTGAACGTCCGGTGCATCTCCCGATCGGAGACGTCGCCGAGGTCCTGTACGAAGTCGAAAATGGGCTGGGCGTCGAATGGGTCTGTTACCTCATAGCGGTACTCGCCGAGTCGACCGAGGTTCGTCCACCCGCCGCCCGTCACGTGCGCTGCCGCGTGGACCTCGTGTGCGTGGAGGTGGTCGAGAAGGTACCGGTAAATCCTGGTCGGTTCGAGGAGTACCGCTCCGATCGAGCGCTCTTCGTTGGGGGGGAACGGGTCCGTGTACTCGTATTCCTGGGTGATCGCCGTACGGGCCAGCGTCAGGCCGTTCGAGTGGATACCGCTCGATGGGAACCCGACCAGGGCGTCACCGGCGTCTGCTTCCCCCGGGAACAACTGATCCTCGGTTGCGAGACCCGCCGCGGCCCCGGCGAGGTCGAACCCGGTTATGACTTCCGGCATGACGGCCGTCTCCCCTCCGACGAGTGCGAGGCCGGCCTGCTCTGCGCCGTCGTCGAGTCCCTGTCCGATGGCGGCCGTCACTGTATCAGACGGTTCGTCGAGTGCGAGGTAGTCGACGAACGCGACCGGCGTGAGCCCTGCAGCGATCAGGTCGTTGGCGTTCATCGCGATGCAGTCGATGCCGATGGTGGTGTAGTCGCCGATCGCCTCGGCGACCATGAGTTTGGTTCCAACGCCGTCCGTCGCCAGTCCGAGGTAGCGGTCCCCGATGTCGATCAGTCCAGCGTACGCCCCGGTGTCCTCCACGTCACCGATGGCCGAGATGAGCGCCGCCGTGGCGGCCTCGCTCTCCTCGATGTCGACGCCCGCGTCGGCGTACGTGAGCCCCTCGTTCTCCTCCTTTACGTCCTCACTCATGGTGATACCGGGGTGGGGCGGTACGAAAAGTACTGTGGTCCACTCCCTCGCCACCGTCCACGAACAGATCGGGAAGGGACGGTCTGAGCGGAGTGTGGCAAGCAGCACCGGGACTGAGTCCGGGAACGATGGGTGGTGCCACCGTTCAATAGTTCGAATGTGGGGAGCCGGGAAGGACGGCAGGTCTACCTTGACGTGGGACTGGCGGATCGACGTGACTGGTGAAAACGGTGTACTGGGCTCAATCCCTGGTTCAGACCCGTTACAGATCGTCCCAGTACTCCGGTTCGTTCCCGTCTTTCCACTTGATCGAACACCCTCGGGAGGCCCGCCAGTCGAGATGCACGTCGACGCCCGTCAACACCGAATCGATCGCCTGGCGAATTTCGAAGCCCGGTTCCCCGGACGGATCGTCGTCGGGGTTCATCGCGTCGTCGAGGCGTCCGTGATACGCCAGTCGAAATACCTCGCCGTCGTTTCGGAACAGGAAGGGATCCGGGGTGCAGGTCGCACCATACGCTTTGGCGACGGCCTGGGATTCGTCCCGAAGATAGGCGTCGTACCGGATTCGCCCGTCCTCGACGTACTCCTGCATCTTCTCGAAGGAATCCTCCCCGTACTGCGTTGCGTCGTTCGGATTGATCCCGACCACGGCGACGTCTTCGTATTCGCGAGCGATGTCATTCAGGACTGGCTCCTTCGCCTGGGCGTACGGGCAGTGATTGCACGTGAAGACGACCAGGAGCGCCTCGTACTCCGAGAAGTCCCCGGGCGTGTAGACGTCTCCATCGGTTCCCCGCAGTTCGAAGTCAGGTGCGGGCTCTCCTTCCTCCACGATTCGGAGGCTTTCCATTGCCATCGGTGTCGGCGGTTTGTCCCTGCACGAATTTCCGTCTTGGCGTCTCGGCGGTCCAGGACCCGACCTGAAATGGGGGATGGATGGTTGGCGATCGGTGAGGAAAAATCCGACAATCCGGACGGGTTCGTTCAGGCGAAGAACATCCACAGTGCGAGTGCGACACTCGGGACGAAGACCAGTAAGAAGACTGGCGTGCTCCACTGTCGGACCGTCTGCCCGTCGAGGCCGCCCACGGGGAGCATGTTGAACGCGGCGAGCAGCAGGTTGATTTCCACGCCACGGCTCCCGATCATCGGCGCGATTGCGGTTACCGGGACGAACAGACCCGCGAGTGCGAGGTTCGTGACCGGGCCGGCGAGGGCCACGTGCCCGTGTCGGGCGTCACTCAACTGTCCACGGTGATAGACGGCCCCGGGAGCGGCGAAGATGAAACCGGCAAGTCCACCGGCCACTGCGAGGGCGAGCATCTGGTATGCAGCCCGGAATTCGGCGTACTGGCCATAGCGGGTCGCAACGGCTTTGTGAGCGAGTTCGTGGAGGAGGAAGCCGACCCCGACTGTCCCGAGGTTCACGAGTAGGCCCAGGAAAAACGCGGAGGAGACGAGATAATTCGAGATTGTCGCCGGCCTGACCCTGGCGAAGAAGAACGTGAACGCGACGCCGAGGGCGGCCCAGGCGACGAGGAGATCACGAATCTCCCGCCTCGAGAACGATCCCTGACGGGTCGTCGATCGAACGGACATCAGGTCAATGTACTCCAGATGAGTTCGGCGCTGTTCGACGCTCCACTCTTCATTGCCGCGGTTATCGCGGACACGCTGTCGAACGGTCCCCCGAGCATCGGCAGCACGACGACCGGGAAGAGGAACGTTGCGATCATGCTCCCGATGTTCGTCATGGCGACCACCGTGATCAGGCGGAAGAGCGGGACGTCGAGCATTTCGCGGACGAGGTCGCGGATCGGACTCTCCTCGTCGCTTAGAATCTCGTTGAGCGTGCCGATGTCACCGATGTTTACCGATGAGTACCGCAGTTCCACGTACCCGGCGAACCAGCCCGGAGCGAGCAGCGGGTTGATGCTGGTCAGCCATGCGACGAGGCCGCCGACGGTGGCACTCGACCAGTGTGCCCCGCCCAGTTTGGCCAGCGCGAACGCGAAAATCCCGTTAAAGAGAAACCAGGCTGCAAAGACCTTGAGGAGAACGACGTTTCCTACCCCCGCCATCGCGAGGAGGACGAAGAAGGTGAGGAATCCGATCGCAAGCAGGTATCCCATGGCTTTGCCGATCGAGAACCGGCGTTCGTTTCGGCCAGTCAGCGACTTAAGTGGCGGGAGGGAGTCGGGGTTTTCGAGGTATTCGACCACGCCGCTCTGGTGACCCGCTCCGATAACGGCGACGACGTCCGCTCCGGCCTCGCGCAACTCCACCAGGTTGTGCGCGAGGTATACGTCTCGTTCGTCGATCAACGCCTCTGCGCCCCCGGGACTGAACCGCCTGAATTCTTCCATCATCGCGGTCACGACGTCTGTGTCTGTCAATTCCTCGAGATCGATCTCCTCCGTGTCTGCGGTGCTGAACCCGACGACGGCGAGGACGAGTTCCCAGACCATCCGGAGTTTCTCACGCAGTCGCATACGGGACCAGAACCGCTGGATCGTGACCTGGATGTCGCGGTCGATCAGGGCCACGTCGGCACCGATGTCCTCCGCCGTTTCGACCCCAGCCATCATGTCCGCCCCGGGTTCGACCCCGAACCGGTCCCCGAGTCGCTTCTGGATATAGGAGAGAAACCAGTACGCGAGGAACTGGAAGGCAACGTTTCCCTGGAGGAGGTCCTTGGGGTCGATGTCCTCCGGGGTCTCGCCCTTCATCTGTCGATACCGCCCCTCGTCGAGTTCGACGGCGACCACGTCCGGGTCCTCCTCGGCGATCACCCGTTCGACCTCTTCGACGCTCTCCGCAGAGACGTGGGCAGTTCCCACGACGTGGACGGATCCCTGCCCGTTCCCCGATCGTGTCTCTGCGGCGGTTCCGTTCATCAGACCCTGGTTGGGGAGCCACGACATAAATGGATGACGAGGTCAATGCTTCCTCGGTGGGACGTGCAGTGCAGCCCAACACGAACAATTTTGAATAACTCCATTCATTATATAATAAAAACTAATATAATAGAAAAAGATCAAATATACTATCCACTTAAATTTACTATAAAAAGTCAATTATATAACTAAATCAACGAAGTTTATTTATACAACTACATTAATCAAGACCACTCACATAACATACTTAACAGAGTCTATTTATGCAACAAAATTAAAAAGACTATTCAAACAACTAAATTAATATAGTCCCTTTATATACTAAATTAAAAGGTATGGAAAAATACTACTTCAATAAATAATAATAATAATAATAATAATAATAATAATAATAAATTAAAATAATTATTATATATTGATACGACTATTTGGTATTATTAACTCATAACAAGCCACTATATAATACAATATTCCGACCGACGACCCACATCACCGAAATACGATCACCGACGAGCACCACGAACGGTATCCAGTACGAACTCGATAATTGGATCCAGTCGAACGGAATTCGTGAGAAATTCCCCGTGTGTTCCTGTTCAATTGCTGGTTGCGGATGAACCTTCGTGGCGACCACCCGGTCAATACTCCACACCGGCCGTCATGGAGTCGAGGATAAGGACTAGCATCGCACCCAGTACCGCGACGACGACTAACCCGCCGACGACCGTGGCCGACCACGTCGCCACTGCCTCTACCACCTTCGCGGCCGGGGCTCTGAGAGCGCCGACCATCAGGGCGATGAGGAACGTCAGCGTCTCCGATCGATACCTTTCCAGTGCCCAGGAGACGACGCGGGCAAACGAGAGGATACCGAGGAGCGCCCCGAGGGAAAATACGAGCAATACCACGAACGGTTCGCCTACCGCACCCGCGTCCAGGGCGAACACCCCGGCCGTGACGTCGTGGACCGCGCTCACGATCGTTTCGTATTTTCCCAAGGTGAGTAGAATGAGCGATCCCGAGATTCCGGGCAGGATCATCGCACAGATCGCGATAGCACCCGCGACGAACGTCATTCCGAGGCCCCCACCGAGAGCCCCATCGACTGAACCGCTGAGGAAATACGCGAGGAGAAATCCGGCGATAGCGACGCCGCCGTCGGTGGGCCCGTCGAGGGCCACTTCGTCCCGGAGTACGAATGCCGAGGCGGCGATCAGTCCGAAAAAGAACGCGTAGGTCAACCCGGGGTACACCGTTATACCGACGAGGATCACGTTCGCCGCGGTGACCGCCGCGGATACGATTCCCGCAACGAGGACGACGAGAAACGGGACGTCCATTTCCCTGGCACGATCGATCACCGCCTGCCGTCCGGTTCGTGAATACCCCCTTCCCATGGCCAGGAGGAGTTGTTTGACACTGGCACCGTCAATCTCTGCGATAGCTCTGATTAGGCGGTCATAGATACCCGTGATGAGCGCGATGGTTCCACCGGAGACGCCCGGGACGGCGTCGGCCGTCCCCATGGCGAACCCCTTCAGATAGACCACGATCCAATCACGGGTCGCCATCGTGGGTTACCGGGCCGCCGCCTCCAGTGGGACTCGCCGGTCTCGACTTCGAACTGGTGCGATCGCCTCGCTCCCGTCGGTCGCGGTGGTATTGGAACCCGCATTCCCCCCGGTATCGGAACTAGTCCCGTCAGTCGTCGTGTTCGTTCCGGCACCGGTCGATCCTGTTTCGTTCGTGACGGTTCCGGCGGTCTCGTTATTAGTAGTCTCGTTACTAGTAGTCTCGTTATCCCCGGTCTCGTTTCCGCTCGTTTCGTTCCCCCCGATGTCGATCGTATCGAGGACGTGTCGATCGAGGGAGACCTGGATCGGTTTCGGGTCCTCGCCGATTACCTTCGCTTCGGGGACCGAGACGTTCGCGTCCCAGCGCACGATGGTCATGTTCTCCCCGAGTGTGGCCGGTGTGCTGAAGGTGTACGGTCCTGTCGCCCTGACGCTGACGTTCGTATACCCCTTCGAGGGGCCCCAATTCTGGTAGCCCGTCGTCGAGTAGGGTAGCGTCATGGTGAACTCGCCGTCGGGGCCCGTTTTCGCGTACTGGGTATAGTTGAACGTCCCGGGTTTCCTCGGGAACGGGATGGCCATCTCGACTCTGGCCGTTACGGTCGTGTTCGGCGGCGCGGTCCCGTGAACTGTCGCTCCCGGCACTCGCTCGAAGAGTTTCACCCACGTCGGGAAGTTGTTGTAGTTGAACTCCCCGTTCTGGAGGTACCGTGTCGGGGCGAGGTATTGATTCGAGGTCTTCACCAGTCGATAGTGCTCGAGGGCTTTGACGTCTGATTTGGGATAGTCCGAAATGCCTCCGATCATCGACGTCGGGTCGCGCTTTACGTACTGTCGTGCCGCCTGCATCGACCGGAATTGCCTCGTTCCGTTGTAGACGTACGCCTTGACCTGGGGGCTCTCTTTGAAGTCGACGACCACGGGTTGGGCCTGCCTGGCGCTCCCGTGATACCGGTAGAGGCGGACCATCATGCTCTCGTAATACCGCTGGGATTTCAGGGTGATGACCGTTTGCCGATTGCGCCCGTAGATTTGTCCAAGGATCATGTCCCGGTAGGACAAACTCTCGTTTCGCTCGTAGAAGACGATAGGTGCCCCGAACTTCGACTGGGGAGCGACCATCTTCCAGTCCACAGCGACGTATCTCGTCTTCGAGTCGTTTTCGTCGATCGATTCCAGAACGTTGTTCGCAGCGGTCTCGTTCGGGGCGAGGAGGTAGTTGGCAGCCACCGTGGCGTGCTGCTGGAAGGGGTTTGCGACCGGGATCCGATGGCCCTCAGTCGTGATCCAGTGGCCGTAGTCCCACCACGACATCACGCCGTAGGAACCGGGTGGATAGTTGAAGTTACCATCGGGAGGTTGTGCGTAGGTGCCGTAGTAGTCGAGCATATCGGCGTTGTTCGTATTCCCGTAGTCTCCCACCGCCGGCGTGTTGTTCTGCATCCACTCGAGGGTCGGATCCCACCGCGTGATCGCACCGGGTCCCTGGTTCTCCGCAGACTCCCAGGCAGTACTCATTGGAACAGTCTGCCCGTACTGGTTCGTGAAGGAAATCGGTGCGACGAGTGGAGCAATGACGACGATCAGGACGGTGGCGATGGCGAGGGCGTGGCTGAATTCCACGTCTTCCAGTTGTGCGCGTGCGATGTCGAGACCGAGGAAGTCGATGACTTCCCGGAGGAGGTAGGCGTTCAGGACGGCGACCGGAACGACCAGGTAGTAGTTGAAACGGACCTGGGTGAACGCCGCGGCGAGGATGAACACCGACCAGGTGAGGACGAGGAGGCGCTCGGCCCTGTACGCTCCGGTGACGGCCAGGGCGGCGAGGAATGCCCCGACGACGATGACGCCGACCAGCGATCCGTTGATCAGGAAGATCGACCCGATCGCATTCGGGAGGGCCGGGAACGCGAGGAAGACGATCGTCGTGACGGCCCAGGCGCCCGCCAGGGCGAACTGCCGGGTGTCACCGGATGCCAAATGAGGTCGGACGAGCATCCAGACCCCGCCGATCATGGCCGTGAAGAAGGCCGCTCCGTATTCCATAAATATGACCGTGATACCGGAGAGGCCCAGTCGATTGGCGCGGGAGGAGGGGAATGGCTGGGCCTCGCCGATGGTCCTGAACTGGGCCCCGGCGTCGAATCCGACGAACCGGAGGAGATTGGAGGTGATGAGGTTGAAGAGCCCAGGGAGGAGAAACCTGGCGAGTACGACGGCAACCGCGAGGATTCCGAGGACGGCCAGTGGATAGTACTGATCTGTTAGGTCTCTCGATTCCCACTCGCGGGCGAGCCAGGCGAGGAAGACGGCGCCGGCCGCGACGCCGAAACTGAAGACGGGCTGAAGGAGGGAGAAGTTCGTCGTGGACCAGGACGTCGAAGCGAACGGAATGAGCATGAGAAGCCCGGTCACGCCCATGGATATCGCTCCGGCGAAGGCGACGTGTTCGGGGCTTTCGCCGTTGAAGTAATCGCTCGTCATCTTCACGAGGAGGAACACGCCGAAGATCCCGACGAGGAGAATACCCGGGGGCCAGACCCACATGTACAGTGCGACGGCGATTCCGGCGAGGGCGCTCCAGACGACGACCGGTTCGAGGCCGACGTAATCCCGCTCGAGGACCTGTTCCCAGATGGGCCGTTCGCGGACCGAGACGGTCACGGCGATCATCAGGGCCAGAACAGCGAACCCCTGGAAGAGCGGCTCGGCGATGTTGTGGTCGGCGAACGCAACCATTCCACGCTGGAGAAAGGTCCCGGAGAAGAGTGCGAGGATAATCGCACCGAACAGACCCGCGAGTCGACCGCCAAGTCGTTTTCCAATGAGGTACGTCGGGATGGCGACGAGGGCGCCGAATACTGGCGGTGCGTACAGGACGGTAGTAGCGATTTGCTGGGTCGTCGGGCTTCCCAACCCGTAGATCAACGCCCCCGTCGCGATTATCTGGTCGAAGAGGGTACCGAACTGGCCGACGGAGATGCCAGTTGCGAAGCCGGTCCACGGGTCGAACGGCATCGTCGAGGGCCAGTGATGGACCGTGTAGGCGACCTGCCGGAAGTGATACCAGGGGTCGTTGCCGGAGAAGTATACCTGACCATTTTGGAAGAAATTCTTGCGGGACTGGATTCTGATCCAGAACATGACGGCGACGATGGCGACGAGAGCCGGGACGGGGTACCAGTCTCTTACGAAATTCAGGAGGGAAGACTGGGAGGCGCCCCGGTCGACGTCGGAGGCAGCTTCCTCGCTCATTATGGAATGAGACAGGGAATCAGGGAATAAGCCTTATGAAGTCTCGGTTGTCAGGGCGGGATCTGTTTTCCAATCGAGACGAATTACACCTCAGATTAGGACGGAGATATTAAACCCAACCCCACTCAATACAGGATATGAACGTCTTTCTCTGGACGACGTTCTCTCTATTCCTCCTCACGGGAATTCCATACCTATTGTATATTGGACTGTTTATTGTAATTCGACCAACCGGGTCTCCTGCAGTCAAGAAACCTGCGAACCCGTCGGTCAGTATTGTCCTCCCGACCTATAACGAGGAAGCCATCATCGAACAGAAACTCCAGGGACTATTCGAACTCGACTATCCAATGGAGAAGGTGGAAATCGTCGTGGTGGATTCCAGCGATGACTCGACACGCGAAATCATTCGGGAGTTCTTCACCGAGCGTGACCATCCGTCGTTTATCCTCCTCGAGGAGGACGAGCGACGGGGACTGGCACCAGCGCTCAATGACGCGTACGATGCCGCATCGAACGAGATGGTCGTGAAAACCGACTGTGACTCGGTCGTCGCGAACGACGCGTTACGGCAGGCGGCTGCAAATTTGGCCGATTCAGACATCGCTGCGGTCACCGGAACGAATGCCGAGGTACTCGGTGGGAGCGACGTCGAATCCGGCTATCGCGGAATTCAGTCCTACATCCAGCGCCT
>JBDGTL010000103.1:0-11117 GCA_042216905.1 Halodesulfurarchaeum sp. | reverse complement strand
ATGATGATGGTGTGATGATAATGATAATAATAAAACTTAGATACAATAATAATA
Source organism: Halodesulfurarchaeum sp. (assembly GCA_042216905.1). GTDB lineage: Archaea > Halobacteriota > Halobacteria > Halobacteriales > Halobacteriaceae > Halodesulfurarchaeum. The sequence continues at coordinate 11,063 of JBDGTL010000103.1, read as the reverse complement.
ATGATGATGATGGTGTGATGATAATGATAATAATAAAACTTAGATACAATAATAATAATGATGATGATGGTGTGATGATAATGATAATAATAAAACTTAGATACAATAATAATAATGATGATGATGGTGTGATGATAATGATAATAATAAAACTTAGATACAATAATAATAAAATTTATATATAATAATAAAATTTTGGATTTTAAATATTAAATACAATATTATTACTGTATACAATATCGATAAATTTTGATGATACGCTTATATATAATAAGCAATTTCGTAATACATTTTTTTAAACTGACAAATAGGTAGTAGTCGTATCTGACCCCTGCGGACCACGACGGGCACAGAGACGGAACACCTTAGTCATCCTTCGACGGAACACAGAGCATGAACCCGAGGTCGACCGATCGCGGGAGGCGAAATCGATGGGGCTGACGAAACGGGTCATTCCCTGTATCGACGTCGACATGGACGAAGACGGCGACCCGGCCGTGTACACCGGCGTCCAGTTCGAGGACCTCGAATACACAGGCGACCCGGTCGAGATGGCGAAGAAGTACAACGAAGCCGGAGCGGACGAATTCGTGTTCCTCGACATCACCGCCTCGGCGGAGGGACGAGAAACCATGTTGGACGTCGTCGAACGAGTCGCCGACGAGGTCTTCATTCCCCTGACAGTCGGGGGTGGAATCCGGACGGTCGATGACATCAAGGAAACGTTGCGCGCTGGCGCGGACAAAGTCTCGATCAACACGGCTGCCATCGAACGGCCGTCCCTGATCACGGACGGAGCGACCGCGTTCGGCAACCAGTGTATCCTCCTGAGCGTCGACGCCCGCCGGCGATTCGACGAACAGGGCGAGAACTACGTGCAGGTCGACGGTGAATCGATCTGGTTCGAGGCGACGATCAAAGGGGGAAGAGAAGGCACCGGCCTCGACGTGATCGACTGGGTACAGGAAGCCGAAGAACGCGGAGCGGGAGAGATGTTCGTCAATTCCATCGACCGCGACGGCACGAAGGAAGGCTACGATCTGCCGCTCATGGAAGCCGTCGCCGACGCCGTCTCGACGCCGCTCATCGCCTCCTCCGGGTGTGGATCGCCTGAACACATGGTCGAGGTATTCGAAGTCGGTGCAGACGCCGCGCTCGCGGCGTCGATATTCCACTTCGGCGAATACTCGATCCAGGAGACGAAAGAGTCCCTCGCGGACGCGGGGATTCCGGTCCGTCGGTGATCACGCCGCCGCGTCGAAGGCGTCCTGAAACGCGGTAAGTTGGTCCTTGACGTTGGCCGCTGCATCCTCGAGCGCCTCGAGTGGGTCGGTCCCCTCGTTCGTTTTGATCGTAAGTATCGGTTCCGTCTGTCCGCCGGACTGTTCCGGGTTCATGTCGTACGTCGCGGCGTCGACACCGTCGGTCTCGAGCAGCGCGCCCTTCAGGACGTTCATGAAGGTGTGATTCTCCCCGGCGATTTCGATAGTGAGTTCGGTGTCGCGCTTCTCGATGACCCGCAGATCCATGCCTTCGGGTATCCCCCTGAATCGTTTCAACGTTTCGAAGGTCGCGTTTTCGCTCGACCGTAGATGAGGTACCCGTCAGGGCGGGATGGTTGTCCAGACCGGGAGGCGTAAAGGACCGTACGATCGCGGTATCCGAGTACTGCCGCTCGAAACGGGGTGGAGTTTTTGTGCCTGGGTCCGTCGGAGACGGGTATGGACGTCCTGGTCGTGACGTTGCAGGTTGCGATACTCGTCTCGCTTCTCGCATCTCTCCTGATCGTTCCCAGACTCGATCCAGTCTCGTCCGTCGGTCGCCACCTCCGGTCCCGACTCCTCCTCGGACTCCCGTGGGGCACGCTGGTCGTCGTTTCTTCCCTGATAGCGTTCTTTCTCTTCGTGCAAGGGGCATACTGGCACCCGGGGGAACCGCTGACGATACCGTTCACGTCGTGGTCCTACCGCTATCCACTCGGACTCCTGACCGCTCCGTTTGCCCATAAAAGTCTGAGTCACCTCACGGGGAACGTCATCGGATTTCTGACCGTCGGGTCGCTTGCGGAATACTGGTTCTCTCACTTCCCACAGGGGGACGGACAGTCCGCCTTCGGGGACTGGCGAACGAACCCGTATGTCCGGGCATTCGTACTCTTCCCGATCGGAGTCGCCGGTCTCGGCCTCCTCACCAGCGTCTTTGCCTGGGGAGCCATCATCGGGTTTTCCGGTGTGGTCTTCGCCGCGGTGGGGTTCGCAATCGTCCGGTTTCCGATCGCAACGGTGGTCGTCCTCGTGGCCAGGGAGTTCGTCCGGACCGCCATCGCCTCGCTCCGTGAACCGATCGTCTTCGCCTCTGCCGGGCCCTCGTACTACACCCCGTGGTGGGCCGGGGTGGCGATCCAGGCCCACCTCCTTGGATTCGTCCTGGGTGCCGTTCTCGGTGCCGCGCTGATTGTGCATCGCCGGGAAACCGACCGGCCGAGTGCCGCCCGTCTCTGGATCGGGACCGTCGTCGCGGGTTCTTCGCTCACCCTCTGGGCAATCTGGTGGTACCGGGGGACGAGTTCCTACGTGCTGTACCGCGGTGCCGGCATCCTCCTGATCGTCGCCCTGGGACTGCTTTTGGCCGCCATCGTCTGGAGTAGTGATTCGCGGATCGCGGGCTCCGTGACACGGCGTCAGGTCGGATTCGCGTTACTTGCCCTGCCACTCCTCACGATGGCGTTCGTGGCGGTCCCGATAAATTTCTCGACGATCGCGGACGATCCGGTCCCCGGTCGCCCGGTCGAGGTCGAGTCCTACACGGTCACCTACGCCGAGAACGTACAAAACCAGCGGATCCCCGCGATCGACATCCCCTATATCAATGCGTCTTCCTCCGTGAACGCCGGTGGTGTCATCGTCGTGAACCCCGACAGGCAGGTCTGGACGGAGGCAATATCGACGTCCCGACTCTCCCAGTACGGTCGGGGAACGGTGGTCGTCGGTGGCCTGACGTGGCGACAATCGGTTGCCGCCAGGCGGACAGGGTGGCGTGTCGCGGGTGGTGGCACCGCGTATCGGGTCTCTCTTCGACCGCCCGGTGGGACCTGGCAGACGGCCTTCCAGACCCACGCAGTCCAGGCCGGCCCGGTTATCGCCGGTCGAAACGTGTCTATCCGACCTGGTGCGGACGATTTCTACATCAGGGTCTCGCGGGGAAACCGCTCGATTGCCCAGGCCCCCATGCCCGGCCGGAACGAGTCGGTCGTCGTCGGCGGACTCACCTTCACCCGGAAGACGTACATCGTGACCGCGATCCACGACGGGACCCGTATTCGACTCTTCAAGAAGGAAGAGTACATTTAAAGGAGGAGGAATTCCCGGGTGTTACGAGCGAGACCCGCTCGGCCACTCGATCCTGAAGACCTCCGCCTGAATCGTTCGGCGCTCGCTCGCATGGAAGTAAAACTGCCGAGGGAGGGAAAATTCGGCCTGGAACGCGTGGGTTACCGTCCCGCCGTGATCATCGGCGAACGATTCGACGAATTCCCGGCTTCCCTCGTTGTGGATCGTATACGAGACGGTTGCCACGTCGGAAATTGCCTCGAGGAACCGCCTGTCGGCGTTGCGGTTGTCGGAGTGTGCTCCGAACGGCGGATTCGATACGGCCGTCACCGAAGGGGAGCAGATGGGCACCCGAGTGGCGTCCGCGACGATCCAGTCGATATCCAGCGGCGGAGTGATCCGGGCCTCGTTCTGTTTGGCGACCTCGAGTGCCGAGGTATCGATTTCGAGGCCGATCACGCGGTCCGGGGCGAGAAACGCGGCCCCGATCGCGAGCATCCCGGTTCCCGACCCGAAATCGACAACCGTTCGGTCCTCGACGTCGTCGTAGAGGTCGGCGAGCGTGAGCAGATGGGCTGCGATAGCCGCGGGAGTCCGGTACTGCTCGAGTGCCGCACTCGGGTCCCGGAAGTCCGCGACGTCGGACAGTCGCTGTTCCAGTTGTCGCTTCATTCCGCGTCGTATTGTGGAATGGGGGCAGTGGCGAAATAGGTATTCGCCATTCGACCGGATCCTCACCAGGTACCGTGAAACGTGTCGAATTCGAGGGCGTCCATCGGTTCGACTCCGATCGCGATCCGGTACTCCTGCGGGGTGAGAAGCGGCGAATCGAATTGTGGACCGTCGTCGGTCGTTACCCGGGGACAGGCCGTGTTCACGTACGCGTCCAGTCCGAAATTCCGGAGGTGGTCCGGGGTGATCTCGTCGAGGGTAATGAGGTACGCGTTCGGGTGCTTCTCCACCAGATCCCTCGCCATGTCGAGGCGACGCTGCCCGATTTTCGTGCTCACGATGATTCCCCAGGAGTCGGCGTCCATCGCACGATGGATGGCGCCGTAGCGCTGTTTCACGAACGAACTCCGGTCCGCGAGCGTCACGACGTTGTTGACCGGATCGGCGATGACGACCCGCTTCTCCGGTTCCGACATGGCCAGACCCACCGGGTGGAATTTGCCCCCACCCACGTAGAGGATTTGATCCGCGTCGACCTCGGCGCTCGCGTAATTGCACCCGAGGACCTGGCCCTCGTGCGTGAGTCGTTCGTCGCCGCGGCGGGTGTGAACCGTGTACCCACGGTCCTCGAGAAGGGTTCGCATTTCCTCGAACTTATTCATGTGCTGGGCGGTCGTGACCAGACCCACGTCACCCGGTTCGAGTTCGTCGAGGGCCTCGTTCAGTATGGGAGTGACCTCGACGTTCGAGAACAGCGGGACGTAGAGGACATTCGACATCTCCTGCATCGGGGAGTGTCCGAAGTGCACGAAGAGGTCGGCCTGTCGGACGAGTACCATATCGAGGTCGCACGCGCCGTAGCAGGCTTCGCCGGAAATGTAGACGGTGACCTCCTCTGCGAGACGCTCCCGGAGGTCGTCCGCGACGGCGGGGGCGCGGCGCTTCAGCCCTTCCGGAAACTGCAGTCCGATCGAACTAGCGTCCCGCTTCGATGCCTCCTCGACGACCCGGTCGAGTTCGTACTCCCACTCCCGGTCGTGCTCCAGGGCCATTCCGGTGTTTCGGAGGTCGCCCTCCGTCCGGTGCTCCTGACTCATTGGACCCGCCTATCGGCCTCTTGAATAAAACCTTCGCGGTCGTCGATGTCTCAGTCCTTCCACGGTCGTCGAGGTCTCAGCCCTACCACGGTCGTCGAGGTCCCGGCCGTTCCACACAGTCACGAGGACCCTCCTCACACTCACACCCCTCACACGCAGGCACAAGATCTTATGCGAGGGGCCGCGAGAATCAAGCCATGACCGTCCACAGCGACTGGGGAGACTGGCTCCCACGGGAAATATCGGCGGCCGAGCCGACCCGCCTGGCTGTCTGGTACCTCGGCTGTAACGGCCTCGCCGTCAAAGCCGCAGACGGGACGACCGTCTTCATCGATCCCTACCTCGGGACGGGCGACCCACCCAGGACCGTCCGGATGATTCCCGTCCCGTTCGACCCCGGAGACGTCGTCGAAGCGGATGCCGTGCTGGCAACGCACGAGCACTCGGATCACGTCCATGGACCGTCCCAGGCGCCGATCCTCGCCGGTTCCGACGGCCGATTCCTCGGGCCGGATGCGAGCGTGGAGATCGCGACGGACATGGAATCGTGGCCCGACCAGTACGGCGTCGACCACGAGCAGTTCGAGACGGTCTCGGAAGGAGAAGAGTACACCGTCGGCGGACTGAGGATCTCCGTCGAACAGGCGTTCGATCCTGACGCCGAACATCCAGTGAGCTACGTCCTCGAGTACGACGGAGCGACCGTCTTTCACGGCGGCGACTCGAAACCGACGGACGCGTTCGAGGAACTCGGGGCCAGTTACGACCTCGACCTCGGGGTGCTCGCCTTCGGAAGCAGCGGGATGATTCCCGACAAACAGACCCGGGACCCGAGTCACACGACGTGGTACAACGACGAAAACCAGATCGTGGAGGCGGCGAACGCACTCGAACTCGACCGGTTACTTCCGTCGCACTGGGACATGTGGAAGGGGCTGACGGCAGATCCCACGGCAGTCCACCACCACGCCAGGTCCTTCCGGTACCCGCGACGCGTCGAAATCGTGGAAATCGGCGATCGGGTGACTGTTTAAATACGGACGTCGGGTAATTTAAGTAGTTCTTCGTCGACAACCGTGTATGTATGACCTATCATGGAGGTGGTCCTCGTGAGTGACGAATCGGTGGTGGAGACCGACGGCATCACCGTACGCAAGGCCTTCGACGCCGACGGGTTCCCTGTCCCGGCCGTCACGTTCACGGTCGAGTCGGACCGGAGTGACCCGGTCGGGCTCCGTATCACCGACGATATCCCTGAGGAATTCGGCATCGAACAGATCGGGTTCCACCCTGACTACGGCAGCGAGAACTGGACCGCCACCGGGGAGGGGATCGTCCGATTCGAACGAACGGTCGAGCCGGGTGAGGCGTTCACCACAGTCTACGGGATCAGAATGGCCGAGGACGAGGAACCGACGCCGTTCCTCGACTCGCCCACCGTGGAGGTCGATCCGGACGCAATAGAGGAGTCGGAAATCGAAGAGGTCGTCCCGAAAGAGACCTCGGAAGTCGTCCGGGAACTCGCCGGCGGCGAGCGAGATACGGTGCCGGGCTTAGAAGAGGAAGAAGAGCCATCGGAAGCCGAAGAACCGGTGGAGGCGGCCGAGTCCGGGGAACCGGCGGAATCGGTCGAAGCGTCGACGGAAACGGCGGAGGCGTCGGCGGATGAGGAGGCCGAAGCGGAATACCAACCCACGACACCCGAGACGGACGACGCAGAAATCCTCGGGGAGTCGGAGCCCACACCCGCCGAATCGGAGGGAGTGGAATCGAAAGCGGGCGAAGAGGCCGAATCGCCCGTCGAGGAGATCCAGGCGGAATCGGTCGACGACGAGGAGATCGCTGAGGTTCTCGGGTCTGATGACGAGGCGGCGGAAGCCGACGCCGTACCCGACGCAGAAGCTACCGCGGAAAACGCGGAGGCCGCCGAGGAACAGGCGGGCCAGGAATTGGAAGCAGCCTCACCAGGAATGCCCGGCGAACCGGAACAGGCGGAGGTCGATTCCACGAGTGAACCGGAGCGTGAGGAGAAAACAGCAATGGCCGACACCGGTGACATTTCAATCGCGAGCGCGTTCGCGACAGAGATTCGCGAGGGACGAGTCGACGAGGAGGACCTCGACGTGATCCAGGACGCACTTGAAGAGCAGTCCCCGAGCGATCAGGTCCGCATCGAACACCTCCAGAGTCGCGTCTCGGACCTCGAAGCGTACAGCGACGCCCTATCCGAGTTCATCGACGAGAACGGGGAAGCACAGGAACTCCTCGACGAACTGGAAGCGGAGATGGAATCGTTCCAGGACGAACTCGAGAACGTCCACGAGCGCCTCGATACTGGCGCAGCGAAACGAGACGATCTCGAAGACCGTCTCGAATCAGTCGCCGCTGACGTCGAGGCGATCGACGTACTCGACGAGCGTGTCGAGCGCCTGCGGGGGGACCTCGATGCCCTGGACGAGCGGGTCGACGACGCGGAAGCGGTCCGGTTCGACCTGGAGGAACTCGAGGACGATGTCGCAGCCCTCGAAGACGAAGTCGAGGACGTACAGGAGTGGCGCAACCAGTTACAGAGCGTCTTCAAGTGATCCGACTGCCGGCAGGAACCCGGGCAGATACCCATGCCCAGTGCTGTATTTGATCCCCAGATCCGTTTTCACCTCGTTTTGAATTGTGTTCCTGGATGAGTCGCGCTATTGCGGTCGGGGTAAGCGATTCGAGTGCGATCGGGATAAGCGCGTCGTGCCACGACCACCCACATCGAGTCACATCCACAGGGTCTCGTTGTGGACGGGGTTGTTACAGTGAAACGTCGAGACAACGGCTCAATGGGGTGTCGAGACCACGGCTCAATGGAGTCCGACGGGAGTTCGGACCCGGGACAATCGGCACAATTCGCCCGATTTGCCCGAACAAATTCGGCCTCTGTCTTTTCCGTCGTGGGCCCGTTTGACCGATATGAGCCAGCGTTACGACAACCGGGTGGAAAATGGCCCGGACCAGACCACAGTGGAGGTCCGGTGTACCGGACACGTCCGCGAGACGGTCGGAAAATCGGACTTTCAGTTCCAGTTCGAGGGGTCGACCCTCCGGGAATTCCTCGACGCGTTCCTCGAGGAGTACGACGTGAAGGACGAGTTGATCGCAACCGACGAGGAGTCAGAATCCGCACCAGGCTGGGCACCCACACCGGAAGAACTACCGGGAACATGGAAGAAGAACGAAGCGGGCGAGCGGGTCAGACGGTTCGCCCGGGTGCTCGTCAACGGACGGTTCAACGAACACATCGACGGATTCGACACCGAACTCGAAGACGGTGACAGGGTCTCTCTCATGTACCCGTTCGTCTTCTGTGTATAATCGCACTCAGTTCTCGCCATCGTATCGGTTCGCGGAAAATCGATCCCCGTCGGGGAATAACTCTTCGTGGGACTCGGGGTCCTCTCCAGGGGACAGGCTGAGGGGTTCGATTCTGGTGACACCTTTCACGTCCCTCGTTCCAGATATCGATGGGGAGACGAAGCGATTCCCGTACTCGTCCACCGTTCCTATCCCGACCCCGTCCCTGAGATAGGCGATCATACCCTCCATCGCGTCCATCACGGGAACGACGGCCCTGAAGCCGTCGCTCGAACTGATGGCGAGGTGTGTCGTGGAGGGCGGGACGTCCGCCTCCTCCACGAGCGCCGAAAGGGGAACACCTGTCCATTCGGCGGTGAACCTGGAACCACTCGAACAGACAACCGTGATCGTGGCCGTTTCGACCGGGAGCGAGCAAAGCGTCGGTCGACTGATGGTAAGCGGCGTGTCACCGGCGACGTGCACCGGTGATCCCCTGTCGATTACGTTCCGTAGGTGATCCGCGGCCCTCATCCCTGCTGGTTGGGAGTACGCGTGCGGGAACCCTTTAGCCTTCCTCCACCGCTCGAGACACCGTCCGGATAATTCGAGCAGTAATACGTCTCACCTCGAAGGCATTCACTTTCGATCGGGTACCTCTTTCCTCCATTTTCGATCGGAGAAAACCTCACGCTAGATAATGGATCGAGAACGTCCCCCAATCGGTTTCCAAAGATACATTGTGGCATCCCCGACTCGTAGCATCTATGGAATTCGCCGTATTCGGTGCCGGTGGTATCGGGGCGTATCTCGGCGCCCGGCTCGCCGATGCTGGAGAGGACGTTCACCTGATCGCACGCGGGGATCATCTCGAGGCGCTCCAACAAAACGGGACCACCGTCGAGAGCATCCACGGCGACACGCACGTGGAGATTCCAGCGACCGACGACCCCGAGGACGTCGGGCCCGTGGACGTCGTCCTGTTTACTGTCAAATCATACGACACGACGGACGCGGCGGCGGAACTCGACCCACTCATCGGGGAAGAGACAGCCGTCGTCTCGTTCCAGAACGGAGTCGACAACGAGCAGTGGATCGGGGACGTCATCGGGGAGGACCACGTCCTCGGGGGCGTCGCGTACATCTTCTCGACCATCAAGGAACCGGGCGTGGTGGAACACACGAGCGGACCCGCACGGTTCGTGTTCGGCGAATTGGACGGCGCTCGAACGGATCGAGTCGAGGCGCTCGACAGGGCACTGAGGAGGGCGGACGGCGTCGAATCGGTGCTCACGGACGACATCAGGGTCGAACTCTGGCGAAAATTCTCGTTCATCTGTGCACAGGCGGGAATGACCGCAGCGTCCCGACTTCCTATCGGCGACATTCGAGAGACAGAACCGACCTGGGAGATGTACGAAGCGGTTCTCTCGGAGGTCTGCTCAGTCGCCCGGGCGAAGGGAATCGACGTTCCGGAGGGGACGGTCGAGGAATGGCTCGAGTTCGCCTCGGACCTCGGGCCGGACACCTATTCATCGCTCCATTACGACCTGACCAACGAGAACCCGATGGAACTCGAAGCCCTCAATGCGTCACTCGTCCGCCACGCCGAAGAGGCGGACGTGAACGCGCCGATGAACAACGCCATCTATTCACTCCTGGAACCCTGGGCCGAGCGATTCCGTCGCTGAGAGTGTCCGATATCAATACGGCCAACCGGTAGGCCGACGTCTTCTTCCATTCGGTGGGTCGATGTCTTCTTCCATTCGGTAGGCCGATGTCTTCTTCCATCCAGTGGGTCGACCTGAACGGGTGTCCCCGAATACGGTGCAATCGTTGTATTTCGAGAACACCCCCTGACGATATCCCACGGGCCAGGACACGTCAACGCAGTCGAAATTATACCGGACTCGTACAAGGAAAAGGTCCCCTTCGTACACCCGCTCGTCGATCAGTGTCCTCACTCGACGGTTCGAATGTGAACACTCGAATCGGATTGCTCTATGCATCCAGGAGTATTCCCCGCCTATTCGGACGGCTGTGCTGTCGGGGAAGGGGGCCTATTTGTATAGCGATATTTGGTTTAAATGTTCGAAAACCGGGGTCCAGAGAGGGAGAAGGACGCTGCGGACAGAAAACATGAGACTGAATGACGGCAGCTATCACCGAACCAGCGGCCAAGAGAATCTCTTGCATGAGATACGCCATGTCGAACAGCAGAAATTGACAGGGCAACGGATCGCAATAATCACCGGGTCGAATAGAAATCAAACTATTCCCTCCCCCATTCCCTGTACTCCCGGGAACCGCTTGGCTGGAGTAGATTGAAAATAGTCACTCCAAACGTCTACCACGGCACCGTTCATTCCATTTCTTCCCCTTTACCGTCAACAGACAATTCGATAGTACCATCATTGTATCTACCGAGCATAACAAAATATCATTAAAAGATAAAAATAAGGATAACAATAATAAAACCGAGGATGGATATATTATTAATAATTAAGATTATGCAATAAAAGGAAGAACTAATAAAATATACTATCTACATAGTATAAAATATTTTAATAAACCAATTAATAAGCAATACAGTAATTCGTCAATAATAGAGTGACGAAAGAACAGTGCC
>JBDGTL010000043.1:0-11176 GCA_042216905.1 Halodesulfurarchaeum sp. | reverse complement strand
ACACGGGCAGGCGGGCATCGGCGCGACCCGCTCCTCGAAGTTCGTGCCGCTCAAATAATCATGGGAATCAGTTACAGCATCGACGTCGACCCGGAGACCACCGCCAAGGCGATGCTCCGGGAGCGGCCCATGAGTTTGAAGCATAGCAAGGCGGTCGCCCGTGCCATCAACGGCAAGTCCGTCGGCGACGCCCGCTCGTTCCTTCACGCAGTGAAAGACGGCGAACGGTCGGTGCCGGTCAGGCAACACAACAGCAACGTCGGACATCGATCGGACATCGACGGCTGGGACGCCGGGCGCTTCCCGGAGAAAGTGAGCGAGGAGTTCCTCTCGCTCCTGGAGAACGTCTCGAACAACGCCGACCAGGCCGGATTCGATCCGGACTGGATGCAGATCGTCCACGTCGCCCCACACAAGGTTGGCGAGAACCGGGGCCGCAAACCGCGAGCCTTCGGTCGCGCGAGCGAGTGGAATACGACGCTCGTGGACGTGGAAATCGTCGTCCAGGACCCACGGGAGGTGAGTGAGTGATGGCTGACGAACTCGAGTTCATCGAAGAGGGCCTCCAGCGATCCCAGATCGACGAGTTCTTCGCCGAGGAGTTGGCCCGCGCCGGCTACGGCGGTATGGACGTCGCTCACACCCCGATGGGGACCCAGATCGTCCTCAAGGCCGAGAAGCCGGGGATGGTCATCGGGAAAGGTGGGAAGAACATCCGAAAGATCACGTCCGAACTCGAGGAGCGATTCGACCTCGAGGACCCCCAGATCGACGTCCAGGAGGTCGACGAACCGGATCTCAACGCCCAGATCGTCGCCGATCGACTGGCCAACGCGCTGGAACGCGGCTGGTACTTCCGGAAGGCCGGTCACACGACGATCGACCGGATCATGGAGGCGGGCGCGCTCGGGGCAGAGATCGTCCTGGCCGGGAAGGTCACCGGGGCACGCTCGCGGGTCGAGAAGTTCAACCGTGGGTACATCAAGCACAACGGCGAACCCGCCGAAGAGATCGTCGACTCCGGCAAGGCCGTTGCGGTGATGAAACTCGGGACCATCGGCGTGAACGTCAAGATCATTCCGCCGGACGCGGAACTCCCCGATGACTTCCGTATCGCATCCGACGCGGACATCGAGGACCTCGTCGTGGAGGACGAGGGCGAATCCGTCGAGGAACTCCTCGAGGGCGAACCCGACGAGGAGGAACGGGAGGCCGCCTCCGAAGAATACGAGGCGGTCACTACCCCGGTCGAAGAGTCCGGCGACGTGGACGAACCGGGCATCGACGAAGAATTCATCGAGGAGGACCGGGGGGAGGAAGCCCCCGTCGAAACTGAACTCGACGAACTCGAGGAATCCGTCGAGGAAACCGAGTTCGAAGCCGTCGACGAGGACGCAGAAGCCGAAGCAGAGGACCTTCTCGACGAAATGGAAGAGGAGGAAGACGAATGACGATATTGCATCCCGAGGAGATACGAGACATGACCCCGGCCGAACGCGAGGACGAACTCTCGGAACTCGAGACGGAACTCCTGAATGCCAAGGCCGTGAAGGCAGCGGGAGGCGCCCCCGAGAATCCCGGCCGGATATCCGAACTCAAGCGGGCCATCGCCCGCATCAAGACGATCCAGCGGGAACTCGACGAACGGGGCGACGAACAGGAGGCCGAATCGTAATGCCGCTGACGCCCGAGACCCTGCCCCGACACGAACTCGTGGGCCTTCCAGTACGCGTCGTCTCCTCGAGTGACCCGTCCAGACTCGACATCGACGGCCGGGTCGTCGACGAGACGAGACAGACGCTGCTGATCGAAACAGGGACGTCGGGCGTCAAGCAGGTTCCCAAGGCGGGAACGACGTTCGAATTCGCGCTCATAGATGAAACCGCGGCGTTCCGCAAGGACGCCGGGACCGCCTCTCAACCGACCGCCCGGGCTGGCACGGTCGGCGAGGAGTCGGCCTCCGTTACGGTGGATGGCGCAGTACTGCTCTCACGACCCGCCCGCAGGACCGAAAACGGAGCTTTGAACCAATGGCGATAGGACTGAACGTACAGGAGCCGTCGGGCACGTGTTCCGACGATGACTGTCCCTTCCACGGAACGCTTTCCGTCAGGGGACAGGTCATCGAAGGAACCGTCGCCTCGACGGCCATGGAGAAGACCGTCGTCGTCGAGCGGGAGTACGACGTGTACGTGCCCAAGTACGACCGGTACATGAAACGCCGGTCGCGCATTGCGGCACACGCACCGACGTGCTTCGATCTCGCGGAAGGCGACACGGTCCGTATAGCAGAGACACGACCGCTCTCGAAGACGAAGAGCCACGTCGTCGTCGAACAGGTGGCAGGCGACCGAACAGACGGTGCCGGAGGTGGGGCCTGATGGAGGCGATCAAAGCCGACGTCACGCAGGGCCTCGAGAAGGGCTCGTTGATCCACTGTGCCGACAACACCGGTGCCCGGGAACTCAAGATCGTGAGCGTCTCCGGATACCAGGGGACGCTCAATCGACACCCGAAAGCCGGGTTGGGCGATACGGTGACCGTCTCGGTCACCAAGGGAACGCCGGAGATGCGACGCCAGGTGCTCGAGGCCGTCGTCGTCCGGCAACGAAAACCCATCCGCCGGCCCGACGGTACCCGGGTGAAGTTCGAGGACAACGCCGCCGTCATCATCGACGAAATGGGCGAACCGAGGGGCACCGAGATCAAAGGCCCCATCGCCCGCGAAGTCGCGGAGCGGTACGGAAGCATCGCGTCAACAGCGACTATGATCGTATAGCCATGAGTGAACAACCACGCAAACAGCGCACCGAACGGGAGCGTGCACCCCTCCACGAGCGACACAAGCAGGTACGAGCGCCCCTCTCTTCGGACCTCCGGGAGCAGTACAGCACCCGGAACGTCCGGGTAAACGAGGGCGATACCGTCGAAATCCTCCGCGGTGACGACGCCGGGGAGGAAAGCGAAGTCATCGAGGTGGACCTGCGCGACGCCATCGTACGCGTCGAGGGGGTCACAGTCGAGAAAGCAGACGGCGAGGAGATCGCCAAACCGCTCGACGCCTCGAACCTCCGGGTCACCGACCTGGACCTCGAGGATCCTGAACGGCGCGCCCGCCTGGAAGGTGATAGTACATGAGCAACCACCAGAAACGACTGTCGGTCCCGAAGTCCTGGCCCGTCGAGCGGAAGACGGGCACATTCACGGCCAAAGCCGGTGCCGGACCCCACGGCGAGAGTGGCGTCCCACTCGTCGTCGTGCTGCGGGACGTGCTTGGCTACGTGGACTCTGCGAAGGAGGCCACCTACGCCGTCAACACGGGCGGCGTCCTCGTGAATGGCCAGGCCGTCGACGACATCAACCGACCCATCGGGATGTTCGACATCATCGCGTTTCCGGACCGTGCGGAGTATTACCGCGTCTTCCCCGACGAGGGCGGCAGACTCGGCCTCACTCCGATCGACGAAGAATCCGCCGGATCGAAACTGGGGAAGGTCACGGACAAGACGAAGGTGTCCGGCGGCCGGACGCAACTGAACCTCCACGATGGCGGCAATCTGCTCGTCGACGAGGACGAATACAGCCCCAACGATTCAGTGGTCATCGACAACGAGACGAACGAGGTCGTCGCCCACTTCGAGTACGAAGAGGACGCACTGGTGACGGCCGTCGCCGGCCAGCACGCAGGTGATATCGGCCATATCACTGATATCGACGTGACGCCGGGGAGTGCATCGAACACCGTCACGGTCGAGACCGACGGCGGCCAGTTCGAGACGATAGAAGAGTACGTCGTCGTGATCGACGAGAACTTCGTCGAGGAGGACGAGGTGGCCGCCTCGGACGAATCCATCGACGTCGAGGAAGTCTCCGACCGTGAGGCCACCGAAGAGCCGGCGGAACCTGAGGACGACCGTGACGTCGAGGTGGAGGAACCGACGGACGACACCGACGAAACCGACGCCGAAGAATCGGGGGGTGATGCCTGATGGCCGAAGCGGACACGTCGTTCCACGAGATGCGCGAACCGCGGATCGAGAAGGTGGTCGTGCACATGGGCGTCGGCCACGGTGGCGAAGACCTCCAGCACGCAGAGACGATTCTTTCGGAGATCACAGAACAGGAACCGGTCCGGACGACTGCGAAGCGGACCGAACCCGAGTTCGGAATCCGCGAGGGAGATCCGATCGGCGCGAAGGTAACACTACGGGGCGAGGATGCGGTTTCCTTCCTCGAACGGGCCTTTGACATCGCAGCGGTGTCGCGTCGGTCCTTCGACGAAACCGGAAACGTCAGCTTCGGAATCGAGGAGCACACCGACTTCCCGAGCCAGGAGTACGACCCGAGTGTCGGAATATTCGGCCTGGACGTCACCGTCAATCTCGTTCGCCCGGGGTACCGGGTTACGAAGCGAGACGCTGCGTCCCGGTCCATTCCCTCGAAGCACCGGATGAATCCTCGGGACGCGATCGCGTTCCTCGAGGAACGCTTCGACCTGGAGGTGAGGACATGAGCGAAGCGGAGACCGAGCAGGACGGCGAGCACACCGAGACCGGCCAGACCCACGCATGTCGACGCTGTGGTCGCGAACAGGGCCTCGTCGGCAAGTACGACATCTGGCTGTGCCGGCAGTGCTTCCGCGAAATCGCCCGCGACATGGGCTTTAAGAAGTACAGCTAACCATGACGGCAGACGATCCACTGGCGAATGCGCTCTCGGGAATCGACAACGCCGAGAGTGTCGGCCAGTTGACTCATACGGTATCGCCCGCCTCGAACGAAATCGGCTCGGTACTCGAGGTCTTCTACGACCGCGGGTACATCGACGGCTTCGAATTCGTCGAAGACGGCAAAGCCGGGACGTTCGAGGTCGAACTGAAGGGGGCCATCAACGAGTGCGGCCCCGTGAAACCGCGATACTCGACGAGCGTGGACGAGTTCGAGCAGTGGGAGAAGCGATTCCTCCCAGCTCGAGACTATGGCACGCTCGTCGTGACGACGTCTCGCGGCATCATGAGCCACTACGACGCCCGGGAGGCGGGCGTCGGCGGCCAGATAATTGCCTACGTGTACTGACAATGCCACGAACAGCAATCGAACTACCATCGGACGTACGCGCCTCGACGGACCACTTCGACCTGACGGTCGAGGGTCCGGAAGGCAGCGTCTCACGACGGCTCTGGTTTCCGGGCGTCTCCGTCTCGGTGAGTGACGATTCTGTCGTCATCGAATCGACGGAAGACGACCAGCAGACCAAAGCCACCATGGGCACCTTCGAGAGCCACGTGGAGAACATGATCCACGGGGTCACCGAGGGGTGGGAGTACCGGATGCAGGTTCACTACTCTCACTTCCCGATGCAGGTGTCAGTCGAGGGTGAGGAAGTCGTCATCAGCAACTTCCTCGGCGAACAGGCCCCCCGACGGGCGGCAATCCGTGGGGATACTGAGGTCGAGGTCGACGGCGACGAAGTCCTGCTCCGGGGCCCGGACAAGGAGGCCGTGGGGCAGACGGCCGGAGAAATCGAACAGCTCACCCGTGTCCCCGAGAAGGACGAACGGGTGTTCCAGGACGGCGTGTACATCGTCGAGAAGCCCACTGGAGGTCTTCACTCATGAGTGACGAATACGAGGAACTCGAAGACATCAGTGGCGTCGGCGCCACGAAAGCCGAGGCGCTCCGCGAGGCCGGATACGAGACAGTCGAAGACCTCGAGGCCGCGAGCCAGGCCGAACTCGCCGAGATCGACGACATCGGAAACGCCCTCGCAGCCCGTATCAAGGCCGCAGTCGGCGACCTCGACGTCGAGGAAGAACCGAGCGGGACAGCAACAGAGGAACCGATCGAACCGGACGAAACAGAACTCGAGGAGTCGACCGAACAGGAGGACGCGCCGACGGAAACGGAAACCGAGGAAGCCGGTGATCTCGAATCGATTAGCGGTGTCGGACCGAGCAAGGCCGACGCCCTCCGGGAGGCCGGCTACGACACTATCGAGGACTTGCAGGCGGCCAGCCAGGCCGAAATAGCCGACGTGGATGGTATCGGGAACGCCCTCGCGGCCCGGATCAAGGCCGACGTCGGTGGTCTCGAAGTCGAGGAAGAAGAACCCGAGGAGGAAGTCGAGGAGCCCGCCGAGGAAGAAGAACCCGCGGAGGAAGTCGAGACGGAACTCCGCCCACGCGGACACGCCGAGAAGACCCCCAGTCTCTCCGAGGAGGAGTCCCGGCTCCTCGACCAGCGACGACGCGAGGGCAAACCGTCGTTCTCCCAGCAAGACTCCCACAAGAAAGCCCGCGTTCCGTCGTCGTGGCGCAGTCCGAAAGGCTCGCAGTCGAAACAGCGTCGCGGCGTCAAGGGCAAGGGCGAGACCGTGGACGCCGGGTACAGGACGCCGACTGCGGTTCGGGGCAAACACCCGAGCGGCTTCGAGGAAGTCCTGATCCACACCCCCACGGAACTCGACGATATGGACCCGGACACTGAGGCCGCCCGGATCGCCAGCTCCGTCGGTGCACGGAAGCGCGAGCGCATCGAGGAGCAGGCCGAGGAACTGGGCGTCCGCGTCCTCAATCCGACGTACGTCGAGGTCGAGGTGACCGACTATGAGTGATCTCTCAGCACAGAAACGACTCGCTTCGGACGTCCTCGACGTCGGGGAGAACCGCATCTGGTTCGACCCGTCTGCACAGGGTGACATCGCGGAAGCGATCACCAGAGAGGACATCCGCGAACTGGTACAGGACGGAACGATCCAGGCCGAGGAACCCCGCGGCAACTCGCGGGGACGGGCCCGGGAACGAGACGAGAAGCGCAGGTACGGACACCGGAAGGGTCCCGGAACCCGAAAGGGTCGGGCTGGCGCCAGGAACGATCCGAAAGACGACTACAAGAACCGCATCAGGGCCCAAAGACAGACCCTTCGGGAACTCCGGGCGGACGGAACGCTGACCCATTCCGAGTACCGACAGCTCTACAGCATGGCAAACGGCGGGGAGTTCGACAGCGTCCGCCGGCTCAGGGCACATATCGAAGAACACTACGACGTCGAATTCGGAGGTGAGTACTGATGGCGAGTGGTCCCCGATACAAGGTCCCGATGCGGCGACGCCGCGAGGGACGGACCGATTACCATCAGCGGTTGCGCCTGTTGAAATCCGGGAAGCCCCGGTTGGTCGCTCGCGTGAGCAACCGGCACGTCAGGGCGCAGCTGGTGATGCTTGGAACCGACGGAGACGAGACGGTGGCGAGTGCCAGGTCCGAGGACCTCGCGGACTTCGGCTGGGAGGCCCCCACTGGGAACCTGCCGGCCGCGTACCTGACGGGGTTCCTGGCCGGCTCTCGCGCACTCGAGACGGGATACACCGAGGGCGTCCTCGACATCGGCCTGCACTCGGCGACGCCGGGTGCGAAGGTGTTCGCGGTTCAGGAGGGCGCTATCGACGCTGGATTGTCGGTGCCCCACAACGAGAGCGTGTTCCCCGACTGGGAACGGATTCGGGGAGAACACGTCGCAACGTATGCAGAACAGCGCGAAGAACCGCTCTACAGCGGCGACTTCGACGCGACAACGTTGCCGGAACACTTCGATACGGTGCTTTCGGCACTTCAGGAGGAATACTAAATGAGTCACGAAGACGCCTGGGAACCGAAGACGCGCCTGGGTCGCCGCGTGATCGAGGGCGAGATCGAGGACATGTCGACCGCCCTCAACGCGGGGCTTCCGCTCAAGGAACCCGAGATCGTCGACCAGCTCCTCCCGGGCCTCGACGACGAGGTACTGGACATCAACATGGTCCAGCGGATGACCGACTCCGGCCGACGCGTGAAGTTTCGCGTGGCGGTGGTCGTCGGGAACCGCGACGGCTTCGTCGGGTACGCCGAGGGCCGGGACGACCAGGTCGGCGGGGCGATCCAGAAAGCGATCGACATCGCCAAACTGAACATCATCGACGTCTCCCGGGGCTGTGGATCCTGGGAGTGCGGCTGTGGCCGTCCCCACACGGTGGCCCTGCGCACGACCGGGAAGGCCGGGAGCGTCGAAGTGGAACTGATCCCTGCGCCGCGAGGTCTCGGTCTCGCAGCGGGTGAAACGGTACGAAACGTGCTCTCTATCGCCGGAATCGAGGACATCTGGACACGATCGTCCGGAAAAACCCGGAGTACGGTCAACTTCGGCAAGGCCACCTTCAACGCGCTGAAGCGAACCACCGAAGCCCGGGTCCCCGACCGAACCCGCGAGGTCAGAGAGGTGATCGAGTGATGCAGGCCGTCGTGCAACTCCGCGGGCAGGTGAACATGGCCGCGTCCGTCGAGGATACGCTCTCGATGCTCAACGTGCACGACGTGAACCAGTGCGCACTCGTTCCCGACAGGGACAGCTATCGCGGGATGCTGACGAAGGTCAACGATTACGTCGCCTTCGGCGAACCGAGCCAGGACGTCCTCGAAACTCTTCTTCGACGGCGGGCAGAACCCGCTGAGGGATCGGCGACGGTGGACGACGAGTGGGTCGATGAGCACACCGACTACGATTCTGTCGAGGCACTCGCCGATGCACTGCTCGCCGAGGAAACGACCCTTCGCGAGCAGGGTCTCTCGCCCACGCTCAGGCTCCATCCCCCACGGGGCGGTCACGACGGCATCAAACAGCCCCGAGGAAAGGGTGGGGAACTGGGACAGCACGAAACCGAGGAAATCGACGCGCTCCTTTCGAGAATGCGATAATCATGACGAGCAAGAAACGACGCCAGCGCGGTTCTCGAACGCACGGCGGTGGCTCACAGAAGAACCGCCGCGGTGCCGGAAACCGAGGTGGTCGAGGACGCGCTGGCCGCGACAAACACGAGTATCACGACTACGAACCGCTTGGCAAACGCGGCTTCACTCGCCCGGAGAAAGTAACGGAGACGGTCGTCGAGGTCTCCGTCCAGGAACTGGACGAAGACGTCCCGCTCCTCGCGGCCGACGGAATTGCAATGGAACTCGATGACGGCTATCGGATCGACGCCAGGGACGTCGCCGAAGACGGGCACGAGGTCGACGTGGTAAAGGTCCTGGGTGGCGGGCAGGTCCGGACGAAATTGGAGGTCGTCGCCGACGCGTTCAGCGATGGCGCAGTGTCGGAAATCGAAGCCGCCGGTGGCCAGGCCATCGTCTCGGACCGGGCGACAGACGAGGAACGCGAGGAATAAGCCATGGGATGGAAGGAGGCCGCTGAACCCTACCTGACGCGGATGCCCTCGGTCGAACGCCCCGAGGGCCACGTCCCGTTCAAACGAAAACTCACGTGGACGGCGGTCGTCCTCGTGCTTTACTTCTTCCTCACGAACGTCTACCTGTGGGGACTCGCCCAGGGCGGCGGGCAGGACCTCTTCGGGCAATTCCGGAGCCTGCTGGCCGGCGGCCAGGGGACGATCCTCCAGCTCGGAATCGGACCGATCGTCACCGCGTCCATCGTCCTCCAGTTGCTCGGCGGGGCGAACCTGCTGGGCCTCGATACGTCCGATCCACGGGACCAGATGCTGTACCAGGGCCTCCAGAAACTCCTCGTGTTCGTGATGATCATCCTCACGGGCGTGCCCATGGTCTTCATGGGGAACTACCTGCCGGCGAGCCAGACGCTGGCGAATAGCCTCGGGATCGGAATCCTCGGCGTCCGGTTGGTGATCTTCGCCCAGATGTTCGTCGGCGGCGTCCTTATTCTCTACATGGACGAGGTCGTCTCGAAGTGGGGGATCGGGTCCGGTATCGGACTGTTCATCGTCGCCGGGGTCTCCCAGAGTCTCGTCGGCGGATTGTTCTACTGGAAGGGAACGGTCGGGAACGAAGGCGTGATTCCGACCTGGATCGACCTCGCCCTCGGACAGGTGGGGAACATGCCTCCCCTCTTCTCGATGGACGGGATAATGTTCATCCTCCTGCAGGGCCAGGTCCTGGCCATCCTCACGACCATCATCATCTTCGCGGTCGTCGTCTACGCCGAGAGCGTTCGGGTCGAGATTCCGCTGAGCCACGCTCGCGTCAAGGGCGCCCGGGGTCGGTTCCCGGTCAAACTCATCTACGCGAGCGTCCTGCCCATGATCCTCGTCCGTGCGCTCCAGGCCAACATCCAGTTCCTCGGCCGACTCCTCCACTCGCAGTTGGGAGCGAGCATGCCCACCTGGTTGGGGGTGTATTCGCCCGTCAGAAACCAGGCCGGACAGATCATCCGGTACAACGTGGTCGACGGGCTTTTTTACTACCTCTCGCCGATTTACTCCCGGCAGAGCTGGATGTGGTGGCTCGGTGGGACTGCCGCTGAGCCCTGGCAGATCGCTATCCGGGTCGCGGTCGACCTCACGTTCATGATCATCGGCGGGGCCATCTTCGCCATCTTCTGGGTGGAGACCGCCGATATGGGCCCGGAGGCCACGGCGAGACAGATTCAGAACTCGGGGATGCAGATCCCGGGATTCAGGCAGAACGTGGGCGTCATCGAGAAGGTCATGGAGCGGTACATCCCGCAGGTGACCGTTCTCGGGGGCGCGCTCGTCGGCCTGCTCGCCGTACTGGCGAACATGCTCGGCACCATCGGCCAGGTCTCCGGAACGGGCCTGCTCCTGACGATCTCTATCGTCTACAAACTCTACGAAGAGATCGCCGAGGAGCAGATGATGGAGATGCACCCGATGATGCGCCAGATGTTCAATCAATAGCGGCCGAAACGCAGATTTTTGGCGGTTTGAGCGTCTAATAAGCCTTTGTATTTTTCCCCTTTCCCCGAGTTCTGGGACACGCACCTATATATAGCCACCAGCCTCTCGGAATGTTGACTACTTCCCAGTCCTGACTATAGAGCCTACATGTATCACCTGGCCGAATTAGTGTGAGTGCACACTAGAATTTATGAACGGAGGTCCCGAAGTCTCATATATGAGTAGTGAGGGCGTCGATTCCGAAAGTACGGTGTCGGGGAATCAGGCGAACATTCCCGCTCGCATTCGCCGCGAACTCGACATCGACGATGGCGACACACTGCGCTGGCACATCAATAACGACGGCACGCTCCGGGTCCAAGTCGTCCAGCAACGGCCAGGCACGTTCAGTGACTTCGACGGCTACGCAGGTGACACGGAGACGACGGTCACAGACGACCACGACGCATGGGGCGTCGACACCGAATAGATGCCGCGCGC
>JBDGTL010000046.1:0-11414 GCA_042216905.1 Halodesulfurarchaeum sp. | reverse complement strand
ACAGACGTCCCGGCGAAGAGCCCCGACGTTCCGGTTCCGGATTACCGTTCGTCGATGGGGAGGAACTCCTGGTCGGTGGGCCCGACGTACCGGCCCCTGGGGCGAATGAGACGGTTGTCTTCCTGGTATTCGGTGGTATGAGCGATCCAGCCGCCGACCCGGCTCATGGCGAATATCGGGGTGTACATGTCGATCGGAATACCCAATTGATAGTAGACCGATCCGGAGTAGAAGTCCACGTTGGGGGCGATGCCCTTCTCCATGAGCCCGACCTCGTCTCTCAGGTACGATTCAATCGTGGTGGTGTACTCGTACCACCGTCGTTCACCCGACGTTTCGCTCAGGTCCTCGAGTTTGGTCTGGAGGATCTGCGCCCTGGGGTCCTTGACGTCGTACACGCGGTGGCCCCACCCCGGAATCCGGCGGCCCTCGTCGATGGCGTTCTTGACCCACTCGAGTGAATCCATGTGACTCTCGTCGATTTCCAGGAGCGTCTCCATCACGTCCTGGTTCGCGCCGCCGTGGAGCGGGCCGGAGAGCGCCCCGATGCCACCGGTCACGGTACTGTAGACGTCCGCGAGCGTGCTACCGATGACCATCGCGGTGAACGTCGAGGCGTTGAGTCCGTGATCGGCGTGCAGGATCAGCGCCATGTCGAAGGTCTCTTTCGCCACCTCGTCCGGTTCCTCCCCGGTTAACATGTAGAGGAAATTGGCCGCGTGCGAGAGGTCAGAGCGCGGTTCGATCGGGTCCTCGCCCTGTCGCAAGCGGTCGAACGCCGCGAGAACCGTGGGGATCTTCGCGGTGATCCGACGCCCCTTTCGCTTGCTCGCCTCGAGGTCCGAGGGCTCCGCGTCATCCTCCGGTTCGTCCGCGGAGAGGAGGGAGACGCCGGATCGAAGTGCCGCCATCGGCGCCTCGGAAGCGTCAGCGAGTTCCGCGAGTGCATCATAGACGTGTTCCGGCACCGCCCGTTCCTCCGCCATCGCCTCCTCGAAGGTCGAGAGTTCGTCGCTTTTGGGCAAGGACCCCTCCCAGAGCAACATGAGGACCTCCTCGTAACTCGCTTCCTCGGCGAGTACTTCGATCGGATACCCGCGATAGACGAGTTCCCCGGCGTCCCCGTCGATCGCACTCAGCGCCGACTCCGCCGCCAGGACCCCTTCGAGCCCTTTCTTGAGTTCATCTGTCATGGATGTCGGGTACTATCCCGTTAACGAGGTTACGACGTATGTCTTTCGTGCCCGGGGAATCATCGGGCGAGGGATAGAACCGTCGAGAGATCGCGGACAAAACCCGCAGAAAGCGAGACGATCGTTCGATTCGGAATAGTCGGACAGCGAAAAGTATTATCGACGATAGACGAAGGGACGGGGAAAATCTTATCGATTAATCAGTAACAATAATGGGCGTGGGAGAACGATTATTTCAATTGCGATGGCGCAAAAAGAGATCGAGAAAGGGCTCGACGGGGTGGTAATCGACGAATCGGAACTCAGCAGGGTGTTCGGCGACGAGGGGCGACTGCTCTTCAGGGGATACGACATCGAGGACATCGCACACAACGGAGACTTCGAGGAAACCCTCTACCTGATGTGGCACGGGGAGTTACCCACCGAGGAGGAGTACCGCGAGTTCTCCGAGTCACTGGCGTCGAAACGGAGCGTCCCGGAGTCGATCGTCGAGGGGGTCCTGCGGACGAGCGCGGACTTCGATCAACACCCCATGGATGCGCTCCAGGCGGCTGTGTCGACGCTTTCCGGAACCGACGACTCACTCGATGCGGACTTCGAGAACGAATCGGACACCGTGATCGACATCGGGTCCTCGATTGCGGCGAAACTACCGACAATTACCGCCGCGTACAAGCGAATCAGGGAGGGGCTGGATCCGATCGAACCGCGCTCTGACCTCTCGCACGCGGCCAATTTCCTCTACATGTTGCACGGAGAGGAGCCACCAGAGGCATTCGTCGATGCCATGGACACCGCATTGCAGATCCACATGGACCACGGGGCGAACGCGTCGACGTTCACGACCAGGGTGATCTCGAGTACGCTGGCAAATCCGTACGTGGCAGTGGCCGGGGGCATCGGCGCGCTCTCCGGCCCGCTCCACGGTGGCGCGAACCAGGACGTACTCGACATGCTTTCCCAATACGAGGAAAGTGAGGAGGACCTCGAGACGTGGGTCGAGAACTGGCTCGACGCCGGAAACGTCATCGCCGGATGGGGACACCGGGTGTACAACGTCAAGGATCCGCGCGCGTACATCCTGCAGGAGCACGCCCAATCCATCCTCGACGCGGACCACGGAGATCCGACGTGGTACGAACGGGCCCGGGAACTCGAGGAGTACCTCACGAGCGAGATGAACCTGGGCGAGAAGGGAATCGCCCCGAACGTCGATTACTACTCCGGTACCGTCTACCAGCAGATGGACATTCCAACTGACGTGTACACGAACCTCTTCACGATGAGCCGGGTCGGCGGCTGGATCGGGCACATCAAGGAACAATACGCGGACAACCGGATCATTCGGCCCCGGGTCCGGTACGTCGGGGAGACCGACCGCGAGTGGGTTCCCCGCGAGGACCGATCCTGACCGAACACGGGCCCGGCGATGGGCCGCACGTTTTTAGCCGAAGGGAGCCAACCGGGAATCATGGCCGGGCGCGTCGAGTACGAGCCGATAAGCGTCAAGGACCTCCTGGTGGAGATGAAAGACACGGCCGAGTTGCTGATCGATCTCGCGTACTCGGCGGTGCTCCACCAGAGCGACGCGGTCGCCGAGGAGGTCCTCGAACTCGAAGAACAAATGGACCTCCTCCAGATCCGGGCGAGAATGAGTCTCCTCCTCGCGGCTCGAAGTCCCGAGGAAGCAGAAACGCTCGCACCGGTCCTCGGGATCATCGGGGCGGCCGAGAAGGTGAGCGACGCGGCAGGGGACATCGCGAAGGTGGTCCTCGAGGACATCGGCGTCCCGGACAACATCCAGGGGTCCCTTCCCGAGGCCCTCGAGATACTGGTCCGGGCCGAGTTGGACGCCGACTCCTCGTATGCGAACAAGACCCTCTCAGAGATCAACATGGAGACGGAACTGGGCGTCCGGGTCATCGCCATCAGACGCGGGGGGAGCTGGGTTTTGAACCCGGACGCGATGACGATCCTTCGCCCCGACGACATCCTCCTGCTCCGCGGTCCTCGGCCCGGAATCGAGACGGTCTTCGAGACCGCCTCGGGCGAGGAATTCGAACGCGTCGAGACCCCGGACTCCGGCATCGACGACCTCGAACGAGCCGTCGACTCCCTCGTCCTCATGAAGAACATGAGCGAACTCGCGGTGGACCTCTCCTACGGGAGCGTCCTCTTCGACAGCGACGAACTCGCGGAGGAGGTCGTGGAACTCGAGATGGAGGTCGACCAGCTGAAATCCAGGTTCGAAGCCTGGATCCTCCAGGCCGCCGCGCGTGTCGAGGACCCGGTCCGCCTCAGGGGGCTTGTCCACATCGCCACCAGTACTGAAGTGATCAGCGACGCCGCCGTCGAGATCAGCGAGGGCGTCCTCCGGGGGCTCGACACGCACGTCGTGGTGCAGGAAGCCGTCGAGGAGTCAGACGAGATCATCGTCCGGGTCACCGTGACCGACGGGAGCACCCTCGACGGGTCGACCCTCGGCCAGCAGGACGTGAAATCGACCACCGGAATGCGCGTCATCGCCGTCCGCCATCCGGACGAGGAGGACACCGAATGGACGATACAGCCGGGTCCGAACACCGATATCATGGCCGGTGACGTCCTCCTGGCGAAGGGGACGCGAAGCGGGGCAGACATCCTCCGGGACCTCGCCGGGGACACCCGGGAGGTCTGATGGTGTTCCGACGGACCGAACCGTACAAGGCACTCCAGGGCACCTCTTCTCGTGATGCGAACGCTCGGCTCCGCGGCGGCCGCCGCCGGGGAGATGGACACCGGCCGGCTCGTCGTCGGCGAGACGAGAGATGGTACCGACGTGGGGCTTCCAGTCGCCATCGTCAATGGGAAAGATAGCGGTGAGACACTGTACATCCAGGCCGTAAGCGACGGCGACGAGGTCAATGGTCTCGGCGTGATTCGACAATTGCTCCCGAGACTCGACCCCACCGCGCTCTCCGGGACGATTCTGGTGGTCGCCATCGCAAACTATCACGCCTTCCAGGTCGCAGAACACCGGAACCCAATCGACGATACGAAACTCAACCGGGCCTACCCGGGTGATTCGGACGGGAGTTCCTCCGAACGGCTGGCGCATGCGACATTCGAGGTCGCCAAACGGGCGGACCGGATCGTCGACCTGCATCAGGGATCGACGAGCAGGATGATCGATGAGGTCCGGGTGCGGTGTGGTCACCACCACCGGCTCCACGACGAGTGTCTCGAATTCGCCAGGGTCTTCGACGCGGGGTACGTCCTCGACCAGAAGGGTCCGGAGGGCCAACTCGCCCGGGTCGGACCGGACGAGGGCATCCCCACGATCGACCCGGAACTGGGTGGGTCGGTTGGCTGGGACGAGAGGAGCATCGAGATCGGGGTTTCCGGCATCGAGAACGTCCTCCAGTACTACGGGTATCTGTCGGGTTCCACCACCCCGGGATCACACGTTCGCGCGAAGCGATTCGACAGGCACAACGCCCCGGTCGGTGGACTCGTGACGTTCGAGCGCGATCTCGAGGACCGGGTCGAACCCGGCGACGTCCTCTTCACCGTCACGGATCCGTTCGGATCGGAGAAGGCCGCCGTCGTCACGGAATCGTCCGGCATCGTCTGGCGAACGAGACGGCTCCCACAGGTTGCCACCGGTGAGTACGTCTGCTCGGTGGCGACGGAGGTCGATTCGATCTGAGTTCCTCCCCACCCCCGGGCGGCCCCCCGGACCTGGTGTGCAGCGTCTGTGGAAATCGGTACGAGGCAGGGGCGGACGAACCGTGGCGGTGTTCGTGTGGCGCCCCGCTCGAAATCGCGGTTACCCCTCGACCGGACGGCCCCCCGAAAGCGACGATTGACCGCGACCGGGGACTCTGGGCGTTCGACGCGTTCCTCCCGGTCGAACAATCCGTCACGCTGGGGGAAGGATTCACGCCCCTCGTCGACGCTCCCGGCTGGGATGCGACCTTCAAACTCGAGTACGTCTTTCCCTCCGGGAGTTTCAAGGACCGGGGTGGGACGACGACGCTATCGAGAGCGGCGAACCTGGGCGTTTCCCGGGTCATCGAGGACTCCTCGGGGAACGCCGGCGCGGCAATCGCCCAGTACGCCGCTCGGGCGGGGATCGACGCCGACATCTACGTGCCGGCCGACGCGAAACCCTCGAAACTGGCCGCGATCGAGCGCACCGGTGGGACACCAGTCGAGGTTCCCGGGTCGAGAGCGGACGTGACCGAGGCGTGCATCGACGAGGTGGAGGCGGGTGAGGCCTGGTACGCGAGTCACGCCTGGAACCCCGCGTTTTTCGCCGGGACGATGACGTTTGCCATGGAAGTCGCCGCCCAGCGCGACTGGACGGTTCCGGATTCCGTAGTCCTTCCACTCGGTCACGGGACCCTCTTCCTGGGGGCGTACAGGGGGTTTCTCGCCCTCAGGGAGGCTGGCTGGATCGACGGGATTCCCCGCCTGCTGGGCGTACAGGCGGCGGGCGTGGCGCCGATCGCCGCAGATCGGCACGGGCGGGAACCCGATGAGACGAACGATCTCGCAGACGGAATCCAGATCGAGGAACCGGTCCGATTCGACCAGATTACAGCCGCCATCGACGCCACGGACGGTGACGCCATCGCCGTTGGGGAAGCGGTGACGGAGCGCTCTCTATCACGTCTCCATCGGTCCGGATTCGACGTCGAACCGACAAGTGCCGCCGCCGTTGCGGGGCTATCGGTATATCGTGAACGTGGCGTCCTCGAAACAGGCGAGGACGTCGTCGTCCCGCTCACTGGAAGCGGTTTGAAAATCGACACGTGATGTCTCGAGTGCGTGACGGAGGAGGGGCACACACCGCCAGTAGCTCGGCACCGAAACCTACCGGATGTCACTCCTGAGCGAAATCAGGGGGAAGTCGCACCAATCGTGAGAAACCCGGTTATCGCATGTCGGCCAGGTCGACGAAATCGCCCTCACGTGCCGTGATCCAGTGGGTCAGGAGATCGTAGTCCACGCATCCCGACGGGTAGAGTGTACACTCCCGGCCATCCTCGTACGTCTCGATCCGGTGTGCGAGTTCCCGGCTCGTGGCAATCCCGGTCGGGGTGCCGACATGACGGGACATATCCAGATATTGGACTGCGCTCGGTTATATATTGTCGGTTTGACATCATATATGAGCGTTGTGCAATCCATCGAACGATTTTGAAAGACGCGTCGCTCGGGCGCTCACTCGCCATCACATACGTCGATTATTTATCGTGAAGAACCATTTATTAATGGGGGATGATCGCGAAGATACCGCGGATCGATCCCCCTGGTTCCCGATGATAAAGGGACGGAGTTCCCGGCCTCGACGGTGCAATATTTGTATTCGTCAATAATCAGTCCCGAGCCACTGGTTTCTGTCTTCATTCCGGAATGGAGTTTAGAATGTCCGGACGCTTCTCCAGGTCCAGAATGGAGTTTCGACGGTCCGGACGCCTCTCCGGGTCCGGAATGGAGTTTCGACGATCCGGACGCCTCTCCGGGTCCGGAATGGAGTTTCGACGGTCCGGGGTACTCTGGGTCCTGGATTCAATCCCGACGTCCGTCCCCGAGTGCCGCCTCGCCAACTGGTTCGTGTCCCTCGATTCGCTCCTGGCCGTCCAGGTATGGCTGGAGGGCCGGCGGGACGTCGACTGTCCCATCCCCGTTCTGATAATATTCGAGGATGGCGACCACGACTCGGGGAAGGGCAACGCCCGACCCATTGAGAGTGTGAACGTACTCCGCGGCCTCGTGGCGTTCCGGCCGGTAGCGAATTCCTGCACGTCGGGCCTGGAAGTCCCGGAAGTTCGAGACGGAGGAGACCTCGAGCCATCGACCGCCCAGTTCGGGTCCGTCGGGCATGTCGTCGCCCGGGGCCCAGACCTCGATGTCGAACTTCCTGGCCTGCGTGAACCCCATGTCACCGGTACACATCTCGAGGACGCGGTAGGGCAAACCGAGAGCCTCGAGTACGGACTCGGCCTCCGACAGTAACCCCTCGAGACGGTCCTCGCTCTCTCCCGGTTCGACGACGTTCACGAGTTCGACCTTGTTGAACTGATGGACACGCACCATCCCACGTGTTTCTGTGCCGTGCTCACCTGCCTCCCGCCGGAAGTTCGGCGTGTAGGCCTGGTGCTTGATCGGGAGGTCCTCGGCGAGGAGAATGTCCTCGGCGTACATGTTGGTGACCGGCACTTCCGCGGTCGGGAGCAACCACAGATCGTCATCGTCGTACGGGTCCTCGTTCCGGCCACCGATCCGGTAGGCGTCCTCGACGAACTTCGGGAACTGCCCCGTCCCGCGCATCGAGGCGGAATTGACCGGGATCGGAGGGAACACCTCGGTGTACCCCTGTTCGCGATGAAGGTCCCGCATGAACTGGATGAGCGCGTGTTCGAGTCTGGCGCCGTCGCCCTTGAGGAAGTAGAATCCACCGCCCGAGACTTTCGCTCCGCGCTCGAAGTCCAGAATATCGAGATCCTCGCCGAGGTCGTAATGTGGAACGACGGGGTCCGGTCGGTCACGGAGGTCCTCGAAACCCTCCCGTCGAACCTCGACGTTGTCCGACTCGTCCTCCCCCACCGGGGCCTCGTCGTCCGGGATTTGTGGCAGTCGCAGGAGGGCCGCCTCGAGGTCGGCCTCCAGTTCGTCGGCGCGCTCCTCGACGTCCTCGAGTTCCGACTTGATCTCACGCGATCGCTCGATCGCCTCCTGGGCCGCTTCCTCCTCGCCCTCGGCTTTGAGGTCGGCGATGCGATCGCTGACCTCGTTTCGCTCGTGCCTGAGGTCGTCGCCCCGGGCCTTCAGCTCGCGCCACTCCCGGTCGATCTCGAGGATCCGGTCGAGATCGACGTCGTCGACGCCCTTCTTCTCGAGGGCGTCCCGGATTATTTCGGGATGCTCCCGGACGAACTGCCTGCGTAGCATGTGGCGGTCTTTACGCCCGCCTGGGAAAACCGTATCGCCTCTCCCTCCTGAACCTCGGCTTCTTCCCCCTTCGGCCCTCTCACGCCTCCCCCACCCGAGCCATTCATTCCGGCCGACGAACCGCGAGCGCTTTTTGCCTCGCGTCCGACGGTTCCATCAATGGCAATTGGCGAGGTCCGTTCGGTCGA
Organism: Halodesulfurarchaeum sp.; assembly: GCA_042216905.1. Classification (GTDB taxonomy): domain Archaea; phylum Halobacteriota; class Halobacteria; order Halobacteriales; family Halobacteriaceae; genus Halodesulfurarchaeum. Next base: position 3,094 of record JBDGTL010000046.1, on the reverse strand, counting down.
AACGGTCGAGGACGTGTACTACGTCGACACCGGGATGTTCGACACCGTCGGATACGGGGCCGTCTACGTCGTCGACGGCGAGCGGTTGGCAGTCCTCGACAGTGGCATCGGAACACACCGCGATCGGGTCTTCGACGCCATCGATGCGGTCGGTCTCGAGGTAACCGATATCGACGTCATCGCGCTTTCACACGTCCACCTGGATCACGCCGGGGGTGCCGGCTACCTCGCCGCGGAGGCTCCCGACGCCACGGTCTACGCGCACGAGATCGGGGCCCCCCACCTGGTCGATCCGGACCGCCTCGTCGAGGGGACCAGGCGGGCGGTCGGCGAGCAATGGCAATTCTATACCGAACCACACCCGGTCCCGGAGGACCGCGTCGAAGCGGTCTCGGACGGGGACCGGATCGACCTGGGTGACCGCGAACTCCTGGTCGGCCACGTCCCCGGACATGCCCCCCACCAGGTCCTCCTCTACGAACCGTACGAGGACTGGGTCCACGTCGGGGACGCCGCCGGCATCTGGATCCCCGCTCTCGACTCCGTCAGGGAGACCTCGCCGCCTCCGGATTTCGACTTCGAACAGGCCCTCGATGACATCGATACCATCTCGGACTTGTCCGTGGATACGATGCTCTACCCCCATTTCGGTCCAGTCACGGAGGTCGACTACGTCCTCGACGCGTACAAGGAGACGCTAACCGGGTTCGTCGAGGAAGTCGAACGGGTCGCTGCCACTGCAGAGGATGAAGAGGAGGTGATCCAGCACTTCCTCGACCTCCAGACGGTCGATCGGGTCTGGGACGACGTGAAGGCCCGCGGCGAAACGGCGATGAACGTTCGTGGCGTCCTCCGGTACCTCGAGGACAGGTAACCAATCGTTTTAACCCCGCACCGACCGGAGCAACGGACGTATCGATCTGTCACAATCCGAACGCTGGTTCCCCCGATGGCCATGTCAGCGAATACACTGATTCCCGTCGTCGCCACGATCCTCGCCACTGGCGTTCTCGCGCAGGTGCTCTCCGATCGGTTCCAGATCCCGAGTGTGGTATTCCTCATCGGGGCCGGTATCGTGCTCGGGCCAGAAGTCCTGGGGATCGTCCGGCCCGAATCGTTCGGCGGCGCCCTCACCGGTATCGTCGGGATATCGGTTGCGATAATCGTCTTCGAGGGGGCGTTTCACCTCGACGTGGATCGGATCCGGGAGGCACCGGGAGAGGTCTTTCGCCTCGTCACGATCGGTGCTTCTGTGGCCCTGGTCGGAACCGCGGCCGCCACCCGGTTCATCCTTGGGACGGACTGGGACGTCGCGTTTCTCGTCGGAGCACTCCTCGTTGCGACTGGCCCGACCGTGATCTCGCCGATCCTGGAGATCGTGTCGGTCCGGGACCGTGTCGGGACCGTCCTCGAAACGGAGGGCGTCATCAACGACGTCACGGCAGCCATCCTCGCTATCGTGATGTTCGAGGTGGTCATGAACCCGGGTCACCCCGCCTCCGACCTGGTGCGGATGTTCGCCTCCCGGATCGGCGTTGGGGTGACGGCCGGACTGGTCGTGGCAGTCGTCGTCTGGTACATCCTCCGGAACGTGGACCTCTCTCCCTCGAACGCCGTCCAGAACGCCCGTCTCATCGTTCTCGCAGGGGCCATCGCCTCCTACGCCATCGCGGAGGTATTGACCGGCGAAGCCGGCATCGCCGCAGTCGCGACTGCTGGCGTGCTCCTCGGGAACGCCGACGTCCCCTACGAGGAGGAGATCGAGACCTTCAAAGGTGACATCACGCTCCTCGTCCTCTCGTTCGTCTTCATCGCCCTGACGGCGCTTCTCTCATTCGAGGAACTGATCAAGATCGGCCTGCCCGGCCTGGCGGTGGCCATCGTCATGGCGTCGGTCGTCCGGCCGCTCGGGGTGTTCCTCTCGACGTACGGCGACCGGATCACGCTCCGCGAACGGGCCTTCATCAGTGCGGTGGGCCCCAGGGGCATCATCCCGGCCTCGGTCGCGACGCTGTTCGCCGTCCGGCTCGAGGCCGCGGGCCAACCAGCCGTGGCGTCCACGCTCGTGGGCGTCGTCTTTCTCACGATCTTCTTCACGGTCGTGGTCCAGGGAGGGCTGGCACGACCGATCGCTCGAACACTCGACGTGATACCAATGCGCGTACTCATCATTGGCGGCGGCACCGTGGGCCGGGCGCTGGCCGAGCGCCTCGAGGACCGCGGTGAGAACGTCGTCATCATCGAACGGGACGAGAACCGGGTCGAAACGGCACGAAATCGAGGATTCAGGGTCGTCATCGGCGACGGGACGGATTCGGACGACCTCCGGGACGCCGGGATCGAGGAGGCGAAGATCGTGATCGCGGCGACCGGTGACGACGACACCAACCTCCTCGTCTCCCAGTTGGCGGACTCGAAGTTCGACGTCGAACGGGTCATCGCCCGGGCGAACAACCCCGACAACGTCGACGCGTTCGAGGACCTGGGTGTCCGGACGGTTTCCTCGACCATGGCGACCGCGTGGGGCATCGACAACCTCATCGAGCGACCCGCGCTGGCGACGTGGATGACCGAAATAGGGCGGTCCGGCGACGTCCAGGAGGCGGAAGTCACAGCCGAGTCACACATCGGGAAGACAATCGACGAGTTCGACGATCAACTGCCGAACGGCGTGATCATCGCGCTGATCTCGCGGAACGGGACCACCGAGGTCCCGGAGCCGGACGTGATCCTTCGCGAGGGCGACCACCTGACGTTCCTCGGCCGACGGGAGGGCGTCCGCGAAGCCCTCGAGATCTGTCACCCTCACGATTGAACGTGTCGAGACGGTCTCGCGGACTATCGATGTTCGCAGTCGGTGCAGGAGCAATAGTCGAAGCGATTGGCGTGCGACGCGATAGCACGTTTCGTCGGCTTCGGAAAAAATGGCGACGACCATTGACACGGGAGGGACGTGACTGGAGGGGGTTCCCTTCTCCGTCAGTTTTTCACGCTGTGTCACCACCGTTCAGTTTGTACTCATCAGTTGTGTTGTATTTTCAAATATCAACTGTGAGTTAATTAAGTATAATCAACTGTGAGTTAATTAAGTATA
>JBDGTL010000022.1:0-12234 GCA_042216905.1 Halodesulfurarchaeum sp. | reverse complement strand
GAGATCGGCTTGCTCCATACGATAGGCCAGGGGCGTGGGACTGTCAAACCCGTGGGTTCGCCATTCGTCCACACCAGGACCGGGGATACATTGGAAATATTCGGCTTAGTTGAAATCCTCAGACGTTGATACAGTTATCCCTGGTTGCAATGTATACAGTGGCCTTACTGACTACCTGGCGGCTCGGAGCCATCCGAGAGGAAGATGCTGTTTTGGTCCGGGTCGAAGTAGACTTCTAACGCCCGGAGCGTCCCGGCATAGGCAGCAATCATCACAAACGCGAATCCGATTATGCCCGAGAGGATGACGTCGAGGACCATCATGGTAGACCTGTTATCCCCGTAGAATACGGATTACCATCCAGTACGCAGCGTTCACTGACCAACTATTTTGGATGATATGTCTGAGGAATAGAATTTCAACAGAAGCGGAAAATTCAGAACGCCCATTCATGCCATGGCAGTAATTATACATTAATTATATAGTCATTATTTTTAATATCTCTATATAATTTTATTATTAACTCTCCAATTTTCAATCGAATAGAATGGTTTTAATTTAATTACAAATTTATTATTAAAATATAATAATTTATATAATTCAAATATTTACTTGCTTGTATTGCTACTCAATTATATTATCAATTGTTTTATGTGTATCACTAGGTCTTTCAGAGATGAGGTATCACATTTGTAACTGAAATCCGTACAACTCGGCACGTCTCGATATAGCTCCCGTCCTCTTGATGACTTGTCTCAGGCATACTTTGCCCCCGTGGCCCGGAGATCGCGATAATCACTCGAATTTCTCCGGGTACCCGATCTATGGGGGGACGTTTTTTGCCCCGTGACGACAAATGAGACCGTATGCCACGAGAGATCACCCACGACGCCCGGGGGCCGAAGATCCTCACGGAAGAGGACATCGACGAGGAAAACGGCGACATCGCCATCTGCATGTGCGGCCTCTCCGCCGAGTATCCGTTCTGTGACGGCTCCCACCAGGGGACGGCCGACGAGGACCGCGAGACCCTGTACAAGTACGAGGGGGACGACGACGAAGGCGTCCGTCACGAAATCGCGGAGATCGTGTTCGCAGAGGACTGAGAGTGGGGTTTGATTGCAGTTCGACCGATTCAGGTCGGCGGTCAGTTGTTTCGACGCTCGCGGTGCCAAAACGGTTTCCCCCGTTTCCCCCGTGTGTTGGCCCATGGTTACGGAGTTGACAGCGGACGTCTGGTGGCTCGATCTGACGGGCGTCAACGCGTATCTCGTGGGCGGAGAGGAGGTGACGCTGGTGGACGGGGGGATGCCCTGGCACGCCGGGTCGGTGCGGGAGGGACTCTCCGAGGTGGGATACGACGTCGCGGACGTGGATCGGGTCCTGCTGACGCATTACGACCTCGACCACGTCGGGGGTCTCGGCCGACTCGAGGACCTCGACGCACCGGTGTACGTGGGGCGAAACGACGCAGACTTCGTCGCGGGCCGTCGACGCCCACCGTTGACGAACCGGAAATCAGCCTTCCAGTGGATTACGGGTCGCTTCGCACGACCACCGCCGGGTCCAGTCCGGGCCGTTTCCGACGGGGAGGAAATCGGGCAGTTCACGGCCGTTCACACGCCCGGCCACACGGAGGGACACATGGCGTTCGTCAGTGAGCAATCGGACGTGGCGTTCGTGGGGGACCTGCTCCGAAACGAGGGAAACAAACTCCAACAGACGCCGTGGTTCTTCACGCGAGACCCGGGTGAAATCCCCGACAGCGTCGACACGCTCACCGAGGTAATGCCGCCAGTCGAGGTGATCGCGTTCGGCCATGGCGATCCGATTCTCGAGAACGGATACCGGATCCTCCAGGAGTACCGTGAGCCCGATACCCACTAACCCGCGCGATTCTCACAGGCGGAGATAGCAACCGACTTTAGGGGGACGAGAATACGTACCTGTATGAGCGATTCGTACGTGATAATTGGTGACGGAATCGCGGGTAGTTCGGCCGCCGAAACGATACGCGACACCGACCCGGAGGCCGACATCATCATGATCACCGACGAGGGCGAACCCCTCTACAACCGGATCCTGATCAAGGAGTACGCCAAAGGGAAGATGCCCGAGGCCCCGGTCTCCATCCACGATGAGGGCTGGTACGAGGAGCGAGACATCGACCTTCGTCTGAACACGCTCGTCACGGAGGTCGACACGGAGTCGAATACACTTCGAACACACGAGGGCGAGACCATCGAGTACGACAAACTCCTGGCCGCGACTGGGGGCACACCGATCCAGTTGCCGGTTCCGGGCAGTGACGCAGAGGGCATCCATCACTTCTGGACCTTCCAGGACGCCCGGGGAATCCGATCCCATCTCGAGGAAGCCGACAACGCCGTGCTCGTCGGCGCCGGCCTCATCGGGATCGACCTCGCCGCGATCGTGGGTGCGCACGAACTCGATAACGCATGGTACATCATGCGGGGCAACCGCTGGTGGCGGTACGCGCTCAGCCTCCAGGGCGCCGAGATTATGCACAAGGCGATGCGGGACGTCGGGATCGAACTGGTCTTCGAATCCGGGGTCGAGGAGTTCGAGACCGACGAGTCCGGGAAACTCCAGGCCACGATCGACGCCAACGGTGAGCGGTACGAGTCCGAGTTCGCCGCGGTCGGGATCGGTCTCAACTTCAACACGGAGTTCCTGCAGGATACCCCGGTCGAGACGGACTGGGGCATCTACACTGACGAATACATGCGGACCGACGCCGAGGACATCTATGCCGCCGGCGACGTGACCAAGTTCTACGACCCGGTGACCGACATGCGCGCCCAGAACGGATCGTGGGGTAGCGCCCGGGAGCAGGGATCGATCGCGGGCAAAACGATGCTCCACGACCAGGGCCAGGACGTCGACCTCGAACCGTTCCGCTGGGTCTCATCGTACTCGATTACCCACTTCGACTTCCCCTTCCTCTCCTTCGGGTATCCGACTGAGGGCGACGAGGCCGCAGAGCGCCAGTACGACGAGACGAATTGGCGGCGCCTGACGTTCAAGGACGGACAACTCATCGGGGGCGTGCTCATCGGTGACCTCTCACCGCAGTCAAAGTACAAGAAACTCATCCTGAACGAGGCCCAGGTGGGCAATCAGAAGGACGTCCTGCTCCAGGAACAATTCGATCTCGAGGACCTCGACTTCGTGGAAGCCCCCGAAGCCTGAGCCAGCCGCCGTTTCGGGGCTCGAATTCCGGCAGATTTCCGATCGACACCACTTTTCTCGCCGGGTACTGGTGTCTACCCTCTGTTTCGTTCGGATCGCATCGTCTCCTCAGCCCTTCTCTCGGATACACCCGTGCCGGTCCCGGTCGTTACCTGTCTGGGCCCGGTTCGGTCCCGTCTTTGTCCCTGTGGCTGGTCGGGGAGCGTTTGATACAGGGTCAGGTCAACGGGCAAAACACTCGGGACTCTTGTAGACGCTCGAATTCCGACGACGGCCCCTCAATCGATGCGTCCATGTCCGTATACCAAACCTTTATATATTACCATGGTATTTGGTATCAATGTGCATAACAGGATGTCAAGTATCGCAAGCCGGTCGACCCGTCCAGTCGTCTCGTTTACGCCACAAACCTCGATCGAACCGGCCGCGAGCGTGCGGGACTACGACCAGCTCCCGCCATCACTCATGGCGGCGATCCCGGACCTGGTCGAGAACGGTCGCACACGGGTCGACCGCCGGATCGCCCGCCACCTCGAGCAGGGCGAAATTCTCAAATTCACCGGGTACTACCGCGTCGAGATCGAAGAGTAACACCGCGACCGAAGCCGTTTTCCACGTTTCGTCCGGAGAGTGGTACATGAGCGATATGGGTGGTGATGGCGAGATGACGCTTGCCTTCGATCTGGACGCGCTTCGGGCACTCGCGGACCCGAGTTCGGCCTTCGCCGACGCCAGGCAGTGGACCGGGTACGTCGGTGTCGTCTCGGACGAACCGACGTACGTCCTCACCAACTACACCCGAAAGCGGCGAATTCGACAGGATTTCTTCTCCGGGCCCCGGGACAAAAAGGGCACCCTCGAGAACGTGAAAACGCAGTTCGAGGGCGATCGATACGTCCTCCTGGGCGTGGACGAAGACGACGAGGCGATCGCAGACGCGGTGGGGTGGGAGTACATCCCGATCGAGGAAGCCGCAGAAGCGGCCGGGTGGGAACTGGGCGAATCGACCGATACGAGAGCAGAATCCTCCCGCGAGGACTGGCCCTGAGCAGATGGCAGAGCCGAGAATCCCCGGTTCCGGCGGCACTGATTCGTTCGAATTGCCCTGCGGGGAGACTATCCAGTCTGACGATCTCGACCTCGGGATGCGAGAGTATCACTGCGATTGCGGTGCCACCCACGCAGTGGTCATGGACCCCCACCCCCCCTCACGGTTCTTCCCGGAATCCGTCGTTGACACACTCCGGCGGACGATCAAGACGAGCGGAGAGGATTCCTTCGACGAGTTCGGGACGCCGCACATCATGGGAATCGTCATGGAGGAATACCCCGAGGAGATCGTCGTCCACGACGCCGCCGAAGACGGGTCCGTCGGCTACGCACTCGCCTGGGTGGCGGAATTCGACGGCCGTGAACTACACCGGGTGGTGGTCGAACTCGTGGTCGAACTCATGCAACACGCTGTGAGTCACGCCGAGGATGACTCCGCCATGACTGCCTTCGAGGAGGACTTACTCGACTTCGACGTGGAGTCCTTCGTTTCGGAGTATCGAGACGAGCGGGACTTCGAGGACGAGTTCGACGAACCCGTGTAATCATTCGGATGAAAAATTCTGCCAACATTGTATTGATAATTGACGGAGTGACACGTCGTCGGTCGGCAATCGAGATTTCGCGTCCTTTGCCATTCCGAAACCCTGTTTGGTTCGAACATTCAGAGGGGGTTTGGCAATCGAGTAATTTTCCCCGTTCGTCCGGCGACAGTACACCGCACTGTCCAATCTCCCGGATCGCGTTTTTCGTTACTGAATCGCCCCGGTACCTTCTCACTCGTGATTTTCCCGGTCGTCCGACCTCGAATCTGAGGACGGACCGAGCAGCCACCCGCCGATTCGCTCCGCGATCTCGATCGGAACGTCCTCGGGTGACGGAATCGCGAGCGTTCCCACGAGAAAGAGCGCCGCGAGTGCCAGCCAGGCAACGCCGATCGGTCGATTCGCCAGGAGAGCCTCGACGCCCAGGATGACTGGCGGAAGGGCGAATGCCAGTGCCATGGCGGCCTGTATCCGCCGAAGCAGTCCCATTACCGTGGTATTGACTCTGCGCGCTGATGGGGATGTCGTTTGATCCGTATGGTCGCCTCGAGGTGATCTGATGACCTGTTCGCACGACTGTCCTGATCTGTGGGCTGTTGGGTGAGGTGGCCGACGTATCGAGATCGATTTGCGAAACGTGAACCGTGTCACGATCGGACGATATAACGATTAATTATTGAATATATAGGAGGATATCTGCGGAAAGTATGTATAAACATTCAATTCGTCCCGGTGAGAACGGGACACGAGACGATGAAGACGATTTCCATCGAGGCGACACGGATCAGTCCCAAACGCACGACGGTCGCGACTGGAAACGGTGAGTACACCATCGGGCGCGAGGGAAGTCCCCTGGAATATCTTCTCGGGTCGCTCGCGGGGTGTTTCAACGTCGTCGGGACGATACTCGCGGACGAGATGGGAATCGATATCGAGGACCTCGAGATCGGCATCGAGGGAGACGTCGATACGCGGCGGTATACGGGCGAATCGACTGACCCACGTGCGGGATTCCAGGACGTCCGAGTCACCGTGAGAATCGAGTCCGATGCTGACAGGGATACGCTCCAGGAGTGGATCGCTGCTGTGAGTGATCGCTGTCCGGTCGCAGACAACCTTCAGAACGAAACGTCGGTGGGCGTGACCCTCGACGCGCGGTCGGATTGATCGGGTGAGGGGGAGGGAGGTCGGTGAATCGGGGGCAACCTGCACGCGATCGATCTCGGTCGGGTCGGGCCAGTGCCGACCGGACAACCGCCTGGCTTTATCGGCAATCCCGCTCCACGTTCACGTATGCCGATACGGCAATCGACGCTGTCCGAACTCGCCGACCAACTCTACGAGGCACACGAAAGCGCAGACCAGATCGAACCACTGACTGATCGGTACGACCTGTCGATCCAGGAGGCGTACGAGATTCAATCCCGTCTCCTGGAACACCGAATCGAGGACGGCGGCCGGGTCGTCGGGCACAAGATCGGACTGACCAGCGAGGGGATCCAGGAGCAATTCGACGTCGACGAACCGGATTTCGGTCGGTTGCTCGATTCCATGTTCCTCGAGGATGGTATCGTCCCGATGGGGGACCTCATCGCGCCACGGATCGAACCGGAAGTCGGATTCCTCCTCGGTGACGACCTCCAACCCCCGGTTACGGCGCTCGACGCCCTCCGGGCCACCGAGGGGATCCTCCCCGTTCTCGAAGTCATCGACAGTCGCATCCGGGACTGGGACATCGAGATCGAGGATACGATAGCGGACAACGCTTCCTCAGCCGCCTTCCTGGCAGGGGCGGAAATTACGTCTGTCTCAGGCATCGACCTGTCCCTCGAAGGGGTCAAACTCCTCCGAAACGGGACGGTAGTCGAGTCCGGGGTCGGGGCAGCGGTACTGGGCCACCCGGCACGGGCCGTTTCCTGGCTCGCGAATCGGATGGACGACCTCGGGGCGTCTATCGAGGCAGGTGACATCGTCATCAGCGGGTCGGTCACGCCCGCCGTGGACATCGAACCGGGGGATACCGTCACGGTCGAGTTCACGTCGATGGGGACGCTCACTGCCCGCGCATCCAAACCGCAATAGACCACGGTGGATGGGTGGTGGAGTTCGAGGCTGGATATAGGGAAAGATGGGATACAGGAAAAAAGCGAACACATTCGATGAGATGGGTGTTTCACGCCGAACACCACATCTGGGACCCCCGTCGGTGGGAATTCTCGCTTCCCTGCCTCCGGACACCCTTCCCGTGTTTCGAATTTCGAAAACAACCTGCGAATACTGGAATCATTCGCCGGACTTATTACGATGTACGGACTTCCAACGCATAGTATGCCAGCCGACCGGACCGTCCTCCTCATCGGAAGTGGCCCGATCCAGATCGGACAGGCAGCCGAATTCGACTATTCCGGTGCGCAGGCCTGCCGAGCGCTCCAGGAGGAGGGGGTCCGAGTCGTGCTCGTGAACTCGAACCCCGCGACGATCATGACGGACCCGGAGATGGCCGACGAGGTCTATCTCGAACCGATCACCACGGAGGCAATCGCCGAGGTAATCCGAAAGGAGAATCCCGACGGGGTCATCGCCGGACTCGGCGGACAGACTGGACTCAACGTGACCGCCGAATTGGCCGAGGAAGGAGTCCTCGACGAGTACGACGTCGACATCATGGGGACGCCCCTCGATACGATCTACGCCACGGAGGATCGCGAACAGTTCCGGGACCGGATGCAATCGATCGACCAACCGGTGCCGAAGTCGGTCACGATCGAGTCTGTCTCCGAGGTCGAGACCGCCGTCGAACGGGTTGGCGGCCTCCCGGTCATCATGCGAACCACCTATACGCTCGGCGGGGTCGGATCCGGAGTCGTCGGTGACATGGACGAACTCGAGGAGCGCGTCCAGCGTGGACTCTCGCTCTCGCGCAACAACGAGGTGATGATCACGGAATCCATCGACGGGTGGATCGAACTCGAGTACGAGGTGATGCGGGACGCCGCCGACTCGACCATCATCATCTGTAACATGGAGAACCTCGACCCGATGGGGATCCACACCGGGGAATCCGTCGTCGTGACCCCGAGTCAGGTCATCCCCGACCCCGGCCACCAGGAGATGCGTGATGCAGCACTGGACGTTATCCGGGAACTCGGCATCCAGGGCGGCTGTAACATCCAGTTCGCCTGGCGTGACGACGGGACTCCGAGTGGCGAATATCGGGTCGTCGAGGTCAACCCGCGGGTGTCCAGATCCTCGGCGCTCGCGTCCAAGGCAACCGGGTATCCAATCGCGCGCGTTACCGCGAAGGTCGCCCTGGGCAAGAATCTCCACGAAATCGAGAACGAGATCACCGGAGAGACGACCGCCGCGTTCGAACCCGCCATCGACTACGTGGTCACCAAAGTGCCCCGCTGGCCCAAGGACAAGTTCCCCGAAGTCGATTTCGAACTCACGACCTCGATGAAATCGACCGGTGAGGCGATGGCTATCGGCCGAACCTTCGAGGAGTCCCTTCTCAAGGCGCTGCGGTCCTCGGAGTACGTCCCCGCAGTCGATTGGGAGTCGGTCTCGGATGCGGAACTCGAGTCCGAATATCTCGAGACTCCCACCCCTGACAGGCCGTATGCCATGTTCGAGGCGTTCACACGCGGATATAGCGTCACGGACGTGAGCGACCTCACGAACATTCATCGGTGGTACGTCGAGCGGTATGAACGGATCGCCGACGCCGCAGCGGCCGCCGCGGATGGCGACCTTGAACCGGCCACAGACGTCGGGTTCACGAACACCGAAATCGCCGCCATGGCGACGGAGAAAACGATCGACACGAGCGCTCGCGGGGGTGGGGTCGATCCATCCGATACCGTCACCGACGTCGAGGGTGCCGAGGGGCGGCCCCTGCCGGATGGCGCCGGCGGCGTGTCCGTCGAAACCGTAGAGGAAACCGGGCCAGACCGGACGTACAAACAGGTCGATACCTGTGCCGGGGAATTCGCGGCCTCGACCCCGTATTACTATTCTGCCAGGTCCCCGGGCACCACATCGGACGAAGTCCAGGCAGACGGGGACGTGGAGAGTGTTGTTATCGTGGGGGCCGGGCCCATCCGGATCGGCCAGGGGGTCGAATTCGACTACTGTACTGTCCACGCCGTTGGGGCGCTCCGGGAGGTGGGCATCGACGCTCATATCGTGAACAACAACCCGGAGACGGTCTCCACTGACTACGACACCTCCGACGCCCTGTTCTTCGAACCGATCACGGCCGAGGAAGTCGCCGACGTCATCGAGGCCACCAACGCCGACGGCGTGATGATCCAGTTCGGCGGACAGACCTCCGTCAACATCGGCGAACCCCTCGAAGACGAACTCGAGCGTCGCGACCTGGACTGCGAACTTCTCGGAACGACCGTCGAGGCGATGGACCTCGCCGAGGACCGCGACCGGTTCAACCGACTCATGACGGAGCGGAACATCGCACAACCTGTCGGCGGCTCTGCCACGAGCGAGGAGGAGGCCCTCGACCTCGCCCACGACCTGGGGTACCCGGTCCTCGTCAGGCCGAGTTACGTCCTGGGGGGTCGTGCGATGGAGGTCGTCCACGACGACGAGGACCTCCGGTCGTATCTCGAGGAGGCCGTCCGGGTCGCCCCGGACAAACCTGTGCTGGTGGACGAGTACCTCGAGGGTGCAGTGGAACTGGACGTGGACGCGGTCGCCGATGGCGAGGACGTCCTGATCGGTGGTGTGATGGAACACATCGAAGCAGCCGGGGTTCACTCCGGGGACTCCGCCGTGATGATCCCACCCCAGAACCTCACGGAGGAGACGATGAAACGGGTCAGGGAGGTCGTCGAAGACATCGCAACCGCCCTCGAAACCGTCGGGCTCCTCAACGTCCAACTTGGCGTGCGAAACGGCGATGTGTACGTCCTCGAGGCCAACCCCCGCTCCTCACGGACGGTCCCCTTCATCTCGAAGGCGACAGGCGTTCCGATTGCAAAAATCGCGGCCCGGGTCATGGCGGGCGAGTCGCTTTCGGAGATGGCCGTCGAGGAGCAGATTCCCCAACAGGTGAGCGTCAAGGAGGTCGTCTTGCCGTTCGACCGCCTTCCGGGCTCCGATCCGACGCTCGGCCCGGAGATGAAATCGACCGGCGAGGTCATGGGATCGGCGGACTCCTTCGGGAAGGCCTACCAGAAGGCCCAGATGGCGATCGACAAGCCCATTCCAACAGAGGGAACGGCACTGATCGATCTGTCCCACGATGCGTTCCCGGACCCGGAGAGTCCGGAGGGGAAGGAACTCTTGGAGGGCTTCGCGAATCACTTCGCCCTCCTCGATTTCCAGCACGAGGAAGATTTCGAGGAGGCGATCAAGGAGGGTGACGTCGACCTCATCATTTCGCGAAATCGCGAACCGCTCCAGGTCGCCGTCGAACAGACTGTCACGTACTTCTCGACGCATGCCTCGGCGAAAGCAGCCCTCGACGCGATCGAATCCCAGGACGAACCCCTGGACGTGGCACCCATCGAAGGTCGTCCGAAGCAGACCCGTCGATGGGGCGATTACTGAGGAATCGCCGATACTCGTTCCAATTCATACTATTCTGAGGGATAGTCAGGTGGAGACGCGAACCGGGCGTCTGGCGAATACGCACAAGAAGTCAACGAGGAACTAATCGAGGAGTCGGTGACGGAAACGAACGGAGAGTGAGTGCCGGAAACAATCGGGGAATCGAAGCGGAAACGAACGGAGAGTGAGTGACGGAACGGAAATGGGCAGTCGAAGCAGAAACGAAACGGGGGTCAGTGACGGAATTGAGCAGTTTGGAGAATGGCAATCCACCGATCCCATCCCGTGTCGGACCGGAGAACGGAGAATCGGGGCGGATCAGGCCGGAGCGGGGGCGGAATCCACGTCGCCGTCGACGCGAACCAGTTCGTAATCACATTCCTCGCAGTACCACTTCGTCTTTCGGCCGAGATGGAGTTCCACGCTCGCCATCAGGTGGAAGGTCCGCTCCTCCTCACACGTTGGACAGTAGTGCTCGATTTCCATGGTATCAAACCCTCGTCGGCCCACCACATTGAACATACTGGTTTCTTCCTGACGTCGCTCGGTTCGGTCTTCCGACGTGGATGGGGACGGGACGGCGGGCCGGGAGACGAGTACCCGAACGAACCACGGCGTTGGAAGCCAATTCCTTTATCGCTGCCACCCGTTCCCGTGATCATGAGCATCACGCTGTACGCCCTCGAGGGGTGTCCGTATTGCGAGGCAGTGATGGACGAACTGGAGGAAGCGGGCGTGGAGTACGACGTCGTGTGGGTCGATCCGCTTCACTCAGAACGGGACGAAGTGAAACGCGTCAGCAACCAGCGAAGCGTGCCAGTCCTCGAGGATACCGACCGGTCGGTCGTCATGGCCGAACCGTCGGCAATCGAGGAGTACGTTCGAACGACGCTCGCATGACGGTCTACACCGGTCGTGGCGACGAGGGGATGACCGACCTCCGGGACGGGTCACGGGTCTCGAAATCGAGTGACAGGATCGAGGCCTACGGGACCGTCGACGAGTTGAACGCGCTACTCGGGCGGATTCGACCGACCGGATACGAAGACATCGACGGGTCGCTTCGTACGGCCCAGCAGCACCTCCACATCCTCCAGGCAGACCTCGCGAATCCGGACCCCGATGTAGGAGACCCGATGATTACCATGGAGCACGTCGAGGTGGTCGAGGGGTGGATCGACCAGGCGGAGGCCCACCTCGACCCGCTCGATGCGTTCGTCCTTCCCGGTGGGGGCGAGGCCGGGTCGCGCCTCCATCACGCGAGAACTGTCTGTAGACGTGTTGAACGTCGGATCGTCGCCCTGGATTCGGCCGAGGGTGTTCGCCCGCCGTCTCTGGTGTACGTAAACAGGCTATCAGACGCGCTCTTCGTGTTTGCCCGCTTGGCGAACGGACGTGACGGTATCGAGGAAGAGTCACCGTCGTACTAGATAAAAGTATAGAAAATATGAAATACAGCGGGGCGAGCATCGGTGGCAGTCGGACCAGGGGGCGAGCCATGGTCCGGGGCGGATCCTGGTGGCAGGGTGGGCATTGGCGACCTGTCTAGGTCGCCACTATTTAGGTACGACTAAAGGGGAGTAATCGTTGTGTTCCCGGCAGTTTCATCTGGGATCGGGTGGAAAATCGACAAGGATTAAGGGACAGGTGGCGAAATCGGCGTGTGCGGGTCGGTGGTCTAGTCAGGTTATGACGGCTCCTTCACACGGAGCAGGCCGGCGGTTCAAATCCGCCCCGACCCATTTCTCAGACACTCACACCATCGAGGGACCCGTCGGTGTCCCGAGATGTGTGATAGCGGTAGTGAATGGGCACGGCGGATTTGAGCCCTATCAGTCGCGCGCAGCGAACGGAGTGA
>JBDGTL010000045.1:0-13236 GCA_042216905.1 Halodesulfurarchaeum sp. | reverse complement strand
TAGACGGAGCAATGATTGAACGGTCAGTAGACGGAGCAATGATTGAACGGTCAGTTGACAGAGTGGGGGGACACCGAAATGACAAATCCCTGGACTACACCGGCAGGAGCAACCCGAATAGCCCGGAAACGAGAGCGATTGCGAAACTCGTCGCGAGAGAGCGGTCGCTGGCTCGAATGCCGATCCAGACGACAGCCAGTCCGATGGCCATGCCCGCGAGTACGTCGACCAGGTAGTGAACGCCGAGGAGGACCCGGGTTGCGGCGATAACGACGGTGCACCCGCCCGCCAGAACGTATCCGCGCTTTCCGGTGGTTGGCCGGAAGAATCGGGCGAACGCGACAGTCGTCGCTGTCGTGACGAGTGCGTGCCCGCTCGGGAATCCGAATCCCGCTTCCTCGATACGCCAGAGCGAGGACGGAGGTCTCGGGAGGGCAAGGAGTGATTTGAGGAAGGAAGCGATCCCGATGGCGAGCGCAACAACGGCCAGGAGGCGCCACGCCTCCCGGCGCTCTAACACGCCACTGCGATAGCCCAGGTACGTCCCGATTGGCGTGAGGAAGGAGAGAGCGGTGGGGCTTCCGAGGAACGTCAGGACCGACAGGAGCAACACCAGTGGCTCCGGAACCACGGTGACGGCGGCACTCGTGACCCCCAGGTCCCTCATGACCGGCGTTCTCGAAGCCAGTCGAGGGCCCGTCCCGGGACCCCGACGGCCTCGATACCGATACCGAACAGGACCAGCAGGACGTAGAGTCCCAGGGTCGAGAGCCAGACCACGAGCATCGCGAGAATGGCCCATCCACCGCCGAGCCAATAAAAGGCCCCGAGCGTCATCACGGTTCCGTAGAGGAGGACGAGATACGGGCCCCATCCGTGGGCTTTGCCGCGGCGCATCCGGCGCCTGACGTATCGTTCGAGGTCCGCCTCCAGTTCGGAGCGACTCACCGTCTTCTCCTCGAGGTCCTCTCGCAACGACGATACCTCGCGGGAGAGTTCCTCGATTTCGGGGGCCTCCGCCTGTCCGCCGCTGTCGACGGATTCGGTTCGCCCGTTTCCATCGTCTGAGTGTCCGGCCAACACGGCGTGTACTACTCCGCCCACCATGATAATAATCCCCCCGAGATACATCGAAGTTACGAGGAGTAACCCACCCCCGAGCACTCCGTACGTCGGATACGACCCCATCGACTCGACAAAAGCCCCGCCGAAGACGGCCAGGACACTCCACCCGGAAGCGGCAACGACGGCCCCAGAAAGGGCCTCACGGGGGGTCGTCGGCACGTCCGGGAACAGGACGTACATCGGCAGAAAGACCGGGATGAGAACCCCCACCAGCAGGAACGGGCGAAGAATTTCGGCCAACACACCCGGGACGACGAGGGGAAAGACGACGCCGATCGCAGCAGCAAGCACGATTCCGACGGGCATCGTCAGGAAAACGAGGACTGCATCGCGAACAGTCCCGAGGAACGGTTGTGCTCCCGCCGTCCCGTACACGGCGGCGAAGGCCACATCGAGTGCCCGGAATACCTTGAGTCCCGACCAGGCGAGAACGAGGAGGCCGAGGGCAGTCACACTGGACGCGTTCGCCCCGACCGACACCGCATCGAGCAGACTCCCCTGGGCGGATGGCGTCAGTACCTGCTCAGTGAGGTCGAGAGTAACGCGACCGATCGGCAGTCCAACAGCGCTCCCGACGGCAATGGCGAGGAGGAGGAGTGGAACGATCGAGACGAACCCGTAGAACGCAATTGCGGCGGCGAGAAACGATATCTGTCGGTGTCTCGTCTCGGCCAGGACGGTTCGTGCGAGTTCGATACGACTGCGATACCGGGACACACCCCGGAGTACGCGCCGACCGATCAAGAGCCTTGGTCGTCCGGTTGGGAAGTAGTGAGTGGGGACGGGAGCCGAGTTATCCGTCGTGTTCGACTATCGCTGACTCGATTTCGGCGACGCTTGCGGTCGTTTTGAACGTCGTTCCCCCGTAATGCGTTCGCGAGGCCTCGTATCCGGCCGCTTCGAGGGCCTCGAGGAAGTCGTCCATTCCGATCGCTGGCTTTCCCCATCGTTTGTACAGACGGTGCTGGTCGTAGTGCATCGGAACGGGAAGTTCCCCGGAGATTCGGTCGAGCAGGCGCTCCGCCCTGGTTTCTTCCCCCATCGACGAATCGAGGGCGTTGGCCGTTTCGTCGACGAACGCCGGATCGTGAGTCTGTCCGAGCCACACGGGTCCCGCAGTCTGGAGGTGGTCGCTTCCGCAGTTCGGACAGCGGTCCGGAGGGCGGGAGACGAGGCCCTCCTCACTCTCACGATGGAGACACTCCGGGCAGTGATAGACGTGGCCGAGGTCCTCAATCACGCGATTGGCCTCCGAGGCCCCGTGCTGGAGGTGGAGATAGGTTCTGACGTAGTGATCGGAGACGTGGCTCAGGATCGGAACGGCCCCGACGTCGTACCGGGCGGCAGTCCTTTGGAGAGCCGAGAGGAGTATCCTGAGGCCCATTTCTGCGTGATATTCTGTGTTGCGGGGGACCGCGCTGTACCGCCGAACGCCGCTCTCGAAGTGTGCCCCACAAAGCGGCGCTGTATCGGTCGCGGTCACCGCCACGAGGTTCCTGGTATTCGCAAACGCGGCGTCGGCGAAGGGGATCGGTGATCCGAACGGGTCGACGTCTACGACGTCGAACACGGTCGATCGGTCGGACAGAAACGCGTTCGCGTTCCGGTGGTGAACGGACGCAGTCACGTCGTTTCGCTCGAGGTTGTCACGGGCGGTCTCGACGGCATCCGGGTCGACGTCCGTGAGGGTCACCTCCCACCCGTCCGTGGCCGCCCGGATTCCCCGGATGCCGCTCGCGGCCGTTGCATCGAGGTAGGTCGACGCGCGCGGTTCCCGATCGCGGAAGGCCCTGAGCGCGGCGACGGTGACGTCCCGGTTCAGTTCCTGGGCCGGATTGAAGAAGACCTCCCCCGTCCGCTCCGTCCCGGGCTGGTCGGGAACGGACACCGTGACCGCTCCTTCGGTGACCTCCATGCCCCTGCTGGGAACGGCGGGTAGAAAAGCGAGTCGCCTCGGCCACGGACCGTGGACATTTTGGTACCGCCCTCGAACTACGCGTGTGTCACCGGGACTCGACTGGCAACGGGACCTCGCCGAGGCTGGACGACTCACGCCCGATATCGTCTCGACAATCCTCGAGGTACACGGGAATCGAGGCCAGAAAGCGATCGACGCAGTCACCGAGTCCCGGGTGAAGCAGTACCGCGATTTCACCGTCGTCGTGGGTCACGGCGACGAGTACATAGTGGAGGACGGGAGTTGTACGTGCGCGGACGCGGAGTACAACCTCGATCCGGACGACCCGACGGATCTCTGCTGGCACGCCATCGCCGTCAGCATTGCAGAACGGGTCGACGCCGTCGACCACCACGACATGTGGTACTCCGACGTTCGAGACTTCATCTGATAAATCGAACGGCGCCCAGGTCGAAACGGAGTCGAGTCGAATGCAAGCGATCGAACGCCCGTATGTATCCGTACTACTAGTGTACTCGACCCAATTCAGTACCAGTGTATTTGTTCCACTGCAGTACCCGTTCCAGGAGACGTGATCTCGAAACCGTCAGGAAGTAACTCAGGGCTATTGCTCCGCCATGGGGAGTGGAACCCTCGGAAATCAGGGCGGAATCGTGCCGCCGCCAGCACGCGACCGGAGCGAACTGGGCATGTGCGGGGCGAAACCGTGGCAGTCGCCACACGCCATCTTGGTCTGGACGAAGCCACCCTGTTCGTAGGGTTGGCCGGCCGAGTGACACGAGGTACATCCATTCTCCGGGTCGACAGTCGACGGGGGTGGAACGTCGTTCGCGACGGACGCCCATTCGCCCCGTGCTTCGGCGTTGAGCAACTCGGCGGTCATCCGGGCCATGTCGGCCGCGACGCGGCTACACCGCTCGGCCCGTTCTTTCGACCCCCAGGCGTACCCGGAGACCGTACACCACTTCGTCACGGAGACGTGACAGAGCGGGGATTTCGAACGGTTCTTCGGGAGGTCCAGGGTGAGACCCGTATCGTCGCTCTTCGGCGGCTCGTACTGCGGGAAGGCGGTTTGCTGGTAGCGCTGGAAGAGTTCGTTGACCAGTTTCATCGTGGTCCCGCTTCGTCCATATGCCAGCGCGATCGCCGAGGCGCCACCTGCGATGGTTCCACAGAGTGCGCCGTTCGAGGCGCCACCACCTGCACACCACCACGCGGCCGTGGTGGGGACCTCGTCCCACTGGTTGTCGCCCTGTTCGCGCTGGGTCTGGACCAGGGTGTGAAAGACCCCTTCCGCACAGTGCATCCCAGCGTAGTAGTTCTCGCGGGCGATTCTGTCGACGTTCTCCAGGTTGACCGGTTTCCAGCCGAGTGGCTTCTCGACGTTTTTCGAAGAATCCTGTGCACTGACCTCGTCAATGGCGACCCCAGAGCCGCCCGCCAACGCACCCAGTCCCAACATCGCCGCAGCGGACCCACCGAGGAACCGCCTCCGGTTCGTCGATGCGTCCAAGATCGATTTATTTCGACTTTCCTCTGGCATGGCTACACCTGAAAGAAGGTCCGTCGGGACCTTCGCGCTGTTCATAGACCTGTCAAGGTGTTTATAACCGATCGGCCGTCGTCGCGGCCATCGTGTCAAATACCAATATTGTGAGAACGAGGACCATGTGAAGTAATATCGCATAATTTCTCATTAATTAATCATGAAGGACTCCGGCGGACGAACTGGCCACTATTCACACCGTCCAGAAGCAATTGTATCTGATTGGAGTTCCCTATCAAGAATGCCGACTATCTGGTCGGTCCTGAACGCAATGAGCCGTCTTCACGCTATCGCATCGGGGATTGGACGGTATCGAACCGGGCCCGTGTCTCGACGACAGTCCTGCTCGTCACAAACCTTCGCCCGCCGCCTCCCATCTCTCGGGACCGAATGCAGAAATCGATTGTATCCCATGCTATCTCATGGCTCAGAGGGCCCCGAGCGGGATTGCGGTGTTTACCATCTCGTGGAAACGGTACGCCCGTTTTTCATTGACGGACGAACAAGTTAGGAGTATTCGGGTATCCCGAAATGTCACACGTCCTCGAACGAAATCGGGGAGACGAGCGGATCTGTTCGCTCAATCTCCGGATCAGGATCGAACCCCTGCCCGCCTGTCCACTGGCAGATCTCGATCCAGACGTCGTCGTTCACGACGCCAGGTCGATGAAACTCGGTTCGGAGTGTCACTGCGAGTTCGTCTTCGAGTACAGGGACTCGAACGGCGAATCGGCCGATCGGGTCACCCGGAGCGAACAGGACAATCCCGATTGTCCATGCTGTGCGATTTGCGAGGCGGGTTGCCTTCCGAACATCGTCGAGATCCGCCCCGGCGCGCTCATTCTGGAGACGTTCGTCCGTGATCGGGACCAGGCGTTCCAGATCATCAAACGGCTCAACGAGACACCCGCGAAGACAGAACTCCTTCGCATCTCGGAACAGGACGACGGGTCGAATACCGCCTGTACGGCTCGAATCGATCTTTCGGAACTCACCGACACCCAGCGGGAGACCATCGAACTCGCTTTCGAACGCGGGTATTACGATTCGCCCAAGAAAGTCATCCTATCGGACCTCGCAGCGGAGATCGGAGTCTCGAAACAGGCGGTCGCCCAGCGACTCTCGACGGCAGAATTAAAAATTATTAGACAGATCGCCACAAAATAGCAGCAAGCGCGGTCCTCCAGGTCGGCCACCGCTCCCAGCAGTCGGTAATCGACACAACCTACTTTTCCATCGGTTGGCCTCTTGTTACTATGAAGCGTCGTTTTGCGATAGCGCTGGTGCTGGTTCTGGTCCTGGCCGCAGGGTGCAGTATGACCAGTCCCGCGGCAGACAAGGCGAGACAGTCCCAACAGACGACGACCGCCCAGCAAGGGAGTGGTCCCCAGCAGACGGCACCGGTGCAGGTGATGCTCCCCGACGGGTACGACACACAGGGCATCGTGAACGTCTCGACTGCCTACAGGGGACACGTCTCGACGCTCGAGAAACAGGGGTACGTCGTCCAGTATCGGATGAACACGAGCGACGGAGTAGTCATCCGAACCCTCGAAGGGAGCGGACCGAACCGGACCTGGATTATGACCACGAACGGGGTGGGCGACGTCAATCGGACGGTCGTCTTCCAGCGGGAGAACACCCGATACACCCACGTGGTCTACGAGAACGGCACGAACACCACCACGTCGACCCGGACGCCGTATGCACATCCTGACGTCCCGGTCGGGAACGAGTCCCTCCGGTCCATCCTCGCCGGACTCAATATTAATACGCCCCAGACGATGCCGAATTCCTCGTACGTATACTACCAGATCGATTCATTCCGCAACGAATCGATCTCGGGCGGTCACTTCATGGTGAAACCCTCCGGCCAGATCAGGGTTGCGTACTTCACGACGGGATCGAAAAAGGTCGTCTACACCTCGATAGCGGGCGCCGGGAATCCCGTAGCCGTCCCCGACTGGGTCCCGACCAACTCGACTGGTACATAAGCGAAAATATGCCTTCTCGACAGGTGAAGAGTCCAAAATAAATTACCTGATATCTATTTCCGGGTAATTTTTGCATATCAATAATTATATTACTTATTATTTAAATAATTGTGTAATGTTGCATTTGTTAATTTAGTTCCTATCATCATTTCAGGTATTATTATTGTTTTAATAATTGTTAGTATTTTATCCATTTTTATCATTTTAGGTATTATTATTTAATTATTATTTTAAGAAGAGTTATAATCTAAGAAGTATTATTATTATTATTTAAATAGTGTTGTTATTTTAGACATTAATATATTAAGTATTATGTTATAATATAGTTGATTAATTACGATTTTTCTGAATAAAATTTGTATATTACTTATAATATGATATTTTTATATAGTGTGTTGTAAATAACAATTAAACTATTTATTTAAATCTTCAATTTTCATTTTAATATAATATATCTACCTTTCTCTATTTGTCCCGTCTGTTCCGATATTCGTCTGGCCGGGCAGCACGGATGGCGATCTGCCTCGAATACGATACTCTATAGTAACGGAACCCAAAGACAGGCAGGAGGCGTTCCTCCCGATGCACGCGGACTTCACCGAAGTACACGTCCAGGACCTCGCGGACGTCCTGTCTGACGTCTACGACCCGCCGGCGATAACAGACGCGATCAGACGGTTCGACGTCGAGGAATCAGGTATCGACGCGGCCGAGAACCGGCCTGTCGACGGACTTCGGAAGGCGGCCGAGTCCGGTACCTTCCCCAAAATACTCGCGTACCTCCTGGAAAACGGGGAATTCACCGACGAGCACCGGGAATCGCTCGAGGCGGCCCTGTCGGGCTCACCAGTATCCATCCGGGAGGGGGCCGACGGACTCGAACTGTACCGTCGGATCGAGGGAGTCGCCGACCGGTCGGTGCGGACCGCTCGTGGGTTCCTCGACGAACACGCGCCACCGGTGGTCCGCTCGCACATCGAGGAGGCCGAGACGGACCTCGCCTCCGGTGACTACGACCTCGCCGGTGCGGAGATAGTCCGCGCCTTCGACGCCCTCGTCGTCGGAGGATTTACCGACGGTCTCGAGGAACTCGTCGAGGAGGAGGTGATACAGGTGGGCGACCAGCACGAGTACACGGACGCAAACGTCCTCTACGTCATCTACGGATACTGCTCCATGATCGGTGGCGACCCCCAGGTAAAGGGGTTCGAGGCGACGAGACTCCAGGCCGAACTCGGCCTCGTGACGGGCCAACAGGCGCTCTACTTCCTCGTCCAGACCCTCCAGACCGCCGTCGAAAACGACGTCGATTTGTCATACTGGGAGTATCCCTGAGCCGCGAACGGATCCGCTGCTCAGTCCCCGACGACGATGTCGACGAAGTTCCCCAGGATTCGAAGGCCCACGTCGCCACTTTTCTCCGGATGGAACTGGGTGCCGAAGACGTTTCCGTCATCGTTCGCGACGACGGACGCGAACGTCACCCCATAGTCGGTGCTGGCGACGACCGCGTCCCGGTCTTCGGGGTCGGCGTAGTAGGAGTGGACGAAGTAGGCGTACTCCCCGTCCACGCCCTCGACGAGCGGGTGGTCGCGTTCGATATCCAGCCGATTCCAGCCCATGTGGGGGACCTTTCGGTCGCCGGTGAATCGCACGTTTCGCCCGGGGATAAGGTCGAGGCCCTCCGCGTCACCCTGTCCGGCCCGCTCTGCTTCCTCGCTCGTCGTAAGAAGCATCTGCATCCCCAGACAGATACCGAGGAGAGGGACGCCGCGGGCGGCAGCGTCCAGGAGGGCGTCCCGGAACGGCCCGGCGTTCTCCATCCCGTCCCCGAACGCTCCGACACCCGGGAGCACGATCCCGTCCGCGTCTGGTACCATGGCGGGGTCGTCAGAGATCGTCACGTCCGCTCCCGCCCGCTCGAGGCCGCGGGTAACGCTCCGGAGGTTTCCGAGGCCGTAGTCCACGACGAGGACCGACGCGGCCGAGTCAGTCGACGAACCTGGCATACACCCGCGTAGACCGGCGGCCGTGAAGTCGCTTGTGTGTCGGGGACCAGTGCACGACGGACGGGATGGGGAGACAGGTACTCAGAAATCGCCGAGTCGAGACTGTCCGCTCGACCCCGGATCGTCGAGTAGCCCCGCTGCAGTCGCGATTGTGTCCTCAAGCGTCTCTCGCTGCGAGTTGTCGTAGAGCGAGGCGGCGGGGTGGACACACACGAGGACGTCGTAGTCCGTCCCGGAAACCGTCACCGTATCGAACGTCCCCGCCTCGTTCGTTACGGAAACGGACCGCTCCAGCAAGTTCTCGCTCGGAACCCGTCCGAGGGTCACGATGGCCAGGGGATCCACCGTTGCGATTTCTGCCTCCAGGTACTCCCGACAGTTCGCGCGCTCATCGGACCGCGGATCCCGGTTCTCCGGGGGACGGCACCTGACGGTATTCGTAATGCGAACGGTCTCCCGGTCGAGACGGTGCTCGAGAAGGACGTCGTCGAGTATTTCGCCGCTCCGACCGACGAAGGGTTCGCCCGCGTCGTCCTCCCGTTCTCCAGGAGCCTCACCGACGAACAGGAGGTCGGCGTCGACGGGCCCGACCCCGTTGACGATCTGGCTCCGTGACTCCACCAGTTCCGGACAGCGAGTACACGCGGACACTGACAGCCCATCCCGTCGTGCCATATCCGATCCTGGTGACGGTTTGGATTAAGCCTCGTGATTCTCGCGGTGTCGAACGGCGTCGAACGCCCTCGCGGCCAACCGGGCCACGCGGAGGGGTTCCGGACGGCCGCCCTCCGGCGTGAACGCGTCGAGGATCTCCTCGGCTTCGTCCAGTGACACCCCCACCGGGCGGACGAAGAGTGTCTCGTCGTTGACCGTCATTTCCCGCCGGGGTGGTAGTGATCGGTACAGCGCGAGGCGCTCGGTTCGTTCCACACCGTCGAACTCGGCCTCGATCGTCGATTCGAGCCCCTCGCTCTCCTCGTAGGTGACTGCGAGAAGGGGTCGATCGACGTGTTCGTGGATCGCCTCGAGATCGAGAATATTGAACCAGGCGGGCGCGACTCCGGACAGGAGGACGTACCGGACGTCCTCGCGATCCAACCTGTCGTACAGCGCTGTTACTGCCTCCGTCGCGTCGAGTCCACCGACTGTCGCAATAGAAACGGAAAATCCATCGACGATACGAGATGCACGCACCACCACGCCGGCAATTGTCGATCGGTCCCCTCGATACGACTCGGCGACACCGAGCGCCCGGACGCCCGATTTCACCGATTACTGCTCCTTGATGTCCTGAAGCTTGTTGATCAATTCGTCGTTCGATGCCCCGATCTCGTAATCAACGTCACCCTGGTGTTCGTGTTCTGCCGTGTTGACGCCAGAGTCGTCGTCCAGGTCATCGGAATCGAGTTCCTGTCGTTCCTGTTCTGATTCGTCGTAGCTCCCGAAACCCATAATGTAAATGTATATTCGGATTACAGGAGTAAAAAAGACCCGCCTCACGAGGCCTTTTCCCCATCGAGGGCACGAGGGGACGTATGGACGTCTCCCTCCTGACCGGCGACGCAGACGTGTTCACGGCGAACGCGTATCTCGTGACCGACGGGTCGCCCACGCTCGTCGACGTGGGCACGGTGTCTGGAATCGCCTCTCGGATATCCAACCACGTCGACGACCTCGAGACTGTCGTCCTCACCCATCAGCACACCGACCACGTGGCCCGACTGGACGAGGTCATGGAGGCCTTCGATCCCACACTCGTCGCGGCAGCGGATACAGCCTACCGGACAACCATCGTGGAGGACGGCGACGAGGTACAAATCGGTGAGGAGGCCTTTGAGGTCGTCGCCACGCCGGGTCACGCGAACGATCACCTGGCCTTCGTCGGCGAGACAGCGGTTTTCAGCGGGGACGTGGTGGTCTACAACGACACCGCATTCGAGGACGGGAGTTTCGGTCGGACCGACCAGCCCGGACAGGACCGGGAGACGCTCATCGAGAGCATCGAGCGACTCCAGGTACGACTGTCGCCGAGCGTCGAATCTCTCTTTGCCGGCCACGGAGACCCCTATCATGGGGACGTCTCGGCTGTCGTGAGACGGGCGCTCGAGCGGGCCCGTCGACGAGAACCCAAGTATCCTGAGGAGTGATTGTGAATCCGGATAAACGGCCGCCCGTCCCGATCAGGGCTCGGGGTCGTCCCCGGAAAACCGGTCACTTCGATGCGTCGTCCAGTCGTAAATCCGCTCGACCTCCCCGCTTTCCTGTCGGAGTGCAATCGCCGTCGAGAGGAAGAACCCGCCGAGGAAGACCGTCCCCACGATCCACGTGGCTGTGACAATGTGATCCCAGCCGGGAACGTTCCGGCCCCAGAGATCCGAGAGGATCGTGACCGTGAACGCGACGATCGCGGGGAACAGATGCCGCGTCAGTGAGGCTAAACTGGTTCCCTCGTGACGGCTCACGATGAGAATAGCCCACACCAGCGCCCACGCCGAGGCGAGCACCCACCCCACCGCGACGATGATCGCCGTCCCTTCCGGGATCACGAGCACGGTCGCCCACCAGCCGACGATATAACTCGCGATGATCACGTAATCGAGCCAGATGGGGAGATACTGCCGAAGGACGCTTCGCGGAACGCGATCCGAGTGATGGTCGCGGTTTATATTCGGTGCCGAAAAGTAGAACGCCCGGAACCCGAGCGCGTAGAACATGATGAAGAACAGCGTCGCGCCCTCGGAGAGGACCGGGAGCCAGGGATTCGAGAAGGGGATCGCCATGATACCCGTGATACCGTAAATGAACGCGGCTCCAGTTCCGATCGCGAAGTAGATCACGTTACGGCGCAGTCCGCGCGCCGTCAGTACGTGGGTCCCGTACCGGTAGAGAGAGAAGAGGAGAATGGCCGCCGATATCGAAACCACGGCCCTGGCGAACATCTGTGTCGTGACGAGGGCCACGGTCGGATCGGGGCCAGTGACGCGAAGTGCCATCCCGTACCGTAAACTTGCCCCGCCGGGGGCTAAAATCAATCTCGTCGTTCTCAGGAGTTGACATCGCTCGGTACCGGGTCCCCGCGGACCTCGTCGAACGAACCCCGTAAATCGGTTTGGAGCCGACGAATGGACGAGTCAGACACCCGATCGGGATCGAGATGACCTCCCGACGAGCGGAGAGAAACCGACTGGTCGGGTCGTTACGTCGCGCGGCGCTCTTTTGCCTTCGGACGAAGGTTGTCGTATCCACACTTGCGGCAACTCGTTGCCCGCTGGGGGTTTCGGGCGTTGCACCGCATGCAGATCTTCTTGCCGAGGAGGCGGTCCTCGATGGACAGATACTGGGGCATAGACGACGATTACCGTTTCCACGAGTTAAGGTGTTCGGATCTGCGGACGTCTACGATGATTTCGAGCGGGTCTGTCGAGTCTGCTTCCCGAGAGAGCGGCGGAGTTGGATCCGGGACTACTCCTCTGTCATCTCGAGGTACTCGCTCTGGACCTCGACGACCTCGCTCGAATCGGTACAATTCGCGTATCGCTCGAGCGGTTCCTCGTTGAGGTCGAGAAACGTCTGGCCCCACCGGAACTTCGAGAGGATGGTTTCGGCCTGTGTCCGTTCGCCGAGAATGATCAACGCGCCGGCAAAGGCCTCCACCGTCGTGAGGCGGTACGGCCGGCCGTAGTTGACGGGATTGCCGGCCAGGAGAAAGGGGAGTGCGCGGTGTTCGCCCGAGAGTTCGAACCTGGCCTTCTCGGCCGTCTCCCAGGACAGATCCATCGCCACCAGCGTCTCGGTGACGTCTCGATCGGCGGGCGAGAGCGCTTGCTTTGCGAAGGGCGAGAGGACGAGTCCCCACGGCGTCGCCGAGTTGTGCTCGTGGAGGGTCGCGAGACCGAAACGTTCGAGTTTCTTCGCCGTGCACTTCTCGGGATCGTCGTCGCCCTCGTACCGGACGTGTAAGTCCACGGTACTGGATAGCACCCGGGGGATAAAGGATTTGATCCTCCGAACGGGAGGATATCTGAAGTGCGGAAGGAATATATCTGAAGTGCGGAAGGAATACTCCCGAACGGACGGTCCGGACCGGGGGGCGGTGCGCGTTGCCAATCGGTTCACAGGCTATCCCGGAAATCCAGTCGACTGATGGATTCGTTCGTCCGGGAGAAGATTCAACCAGGCACCGCTCGCCAATTCCAGTATGGACGCCGTTTCTGTAATCAGGGAGTACTACCGGACTATCGACGAGGGTGACTACGAAACTCTCTCGTCGATTCTCACGGAATCATTTACACAGGAGCGCTCGGACCGCCGGTTCGACGGCCGGGATTCCTTTGTCGCATTTATGAAAGACGAGCGGCCGCGGACCGATACCGAACACGACATCGACCGGATATTCGAGACGAGTACTCGAGAGGACGAGTCGGGAGCGTCACAGGACGACGAAATCGCAGTGGAAGGGGCCGTGTACTATCCCGACGGCGAACGGTGGTTCGGGTTCGTCGACGTATTCGAGATCAAAGACGATCGGTTGGCATCACTCCGGACGTATACAAAATGACCATTACAATTGTAAAGGAAGGAGCGGAGGGGTGAAGGAGAACAGGAAGGAGCTGGGGAGTGAAGGAGAACAGGAAGGAGCTGGGG
>JBDGTL010000011.1:0-13460 GCA_042216905.1 Halodesulfurarchaeum sp. | reverse complement strand
GCCGGGTTCCCTCTGTGTAGGGAAGCCGCGCCGTTTACGGCGAGGAGGATGTCACACTGGCCCATGGGGGACTCCATTCGATACTGTCCCATACGACCGTTCGATTATCGAATGCTCATGTCGGCGATGCTCCCGTCCATGAATCGGGTGGGAACCGGAGTGCGAGGTTCGTACCGTGGGAACTGGATCAGATTCCCTGCATTCGGGAATCGTCCCGGATGACCGACCGTCAGGGGCGAGCGTCAGACTCGCGGGAGGGGCCGACGACGTCTGACTCGAGGGTCCCGATTTCGTCGATTTCCGAACGAACGGTATCTCCACCATCGATCGTGGTCGCACCCGGGGTTCCGGTGCTAATCAGGTCTCCTGGCTCGAGGGTCATCACTGAGGAGTGAAACGCGACCAGTTCGCTGGGTGAGAATCGCATGTTCGAGACCACGTTCTCGGCCACCACCTCGTCGTTCACGACGGTCCGGACGTCGAGGTCAGACAGTCCGATCTCCCCCGTTTCGATCCAGGGACCCAGGACGAGAAACGTATCGAAACTCTTCGCCCGCGTGAGGAACCGGGGGTTCCGCTCGAGGATGTCCTCGGCGGTCACGTCGAGTACCGGGACAAAGCCGGCGATGACCGAGTCCGCACGCTCCTCGGATACGTCTCGTGCCGTCCGCCCGATGACGACGCCAAGTTCGGCTTCCGCCGTCACCCGTTCCGTCTGGCTTCGAGGCGGGAGTCTGATGGGGCCGCCGGGTCCAACGACCGAACTCGCCGGTTGCATGAAACTCGCCGGCTCGTCCGGGCGGTTTTCCGACAAATCGGCGGCGTGTTCCTCGTAATTGAGCCCGATTCCCCAGAGTTTTCCCGGACGGGCCAGCGGCGAATTGAACTCGAGGTGGGTGGGCTGTATCCTGCTTGCCGTGGCCCCCGTCGCTGACAACTCCCCGGAGGCAGCGAGGGGAAGTGCCTCCCGCATGGTTTCGATTCCCGGACAGGCGGCCGAGAGCGGCACGAATCCCGCTTCGTCACCGAGGACGGCCCTTCCCGACGCGGTCCGTGCGAGACGTGTCATACACCCACCTCCCGGTTCTCGGTCCTCACATTGGGTCGTGTTTGTCCGGTCATTCCTCACGGTCGGTCCAGAAGTCGAAGGAGCGACCAGGTGCGAACACGTCGAGTCCGACGGCTCCCACCGACCCCTCGTTCTCGACTCTGTGTTCTTCCTCCGATTCGAGAAGAACCGAGTCGTACTCGGTGAGGGTGACCGACTCCTCCTCGGTGAAGACGGTCAACTCGCCTTCGAGACAGACACAGACCTGCTCGTTCTCGTGGCTGTGCATCGGCGAGGTGTGACCGGGTGGCTTCTCGAAGTACTCGAAGGAGAACTGCTCGCTCCCCGCGAGGGAGACTCGACGCCATCCCGCTTCGGGTTCGTACGTCTCTGCGTCCTCGAAGGTGACTGCGTGCATCCTACTTCGAGAGGCCGCGGGAACCGTATTCATTGTTTCGGGGGGATGGACGGGCCAATCGACAATGGCCCGTCTCGCCTCAGATCGCAGAACGATACAGGATATCGACCTCAGAACGACAGGGATCGATCGCGACCGTGATTGGGCGACCGGTCGTCGTAGTACTGCCGACCTACGTGGTCCTCCCCGAGGTTCGCCATGACCATGTTGTGGAGGGCGTCCGGAGACTCGTACCACGTTTCCTCACTCCGATCGAGCACGGTTTCGACGGATACCGGCTCCCCGACTGGCGGTGATATTCCGACATCCCCGACCGTCTCGACGACGTCCGATTGGTGTGCGGGGAAGGTACACTTTCGTGCGAACACCGACCGAGCGTTCGACGGGCGGAGCGACATACGGGAAAGAACGATTTCGTCCCGGATAGGCCTTGGTTTCGACTGACCGGTTTCCGTACCAAACCTGAGCGCACGGCCCCGGTTTCTCGAACGATCCGGTGTTCGTTCAGTTTTCTTCCGACCGGTCTCCCTCGAAGTCCTCCAACCACCCGGACACGATCTGCTTTAGCGCACCCGTCGTTGTTCCGAGGTTCAGCAGTTGATAGCCGTTGTGGGCCTTTTCGTTGACGTCGTCCATCCCGAATCCGAGTCCCGCGAGCGGGACGCCGGCGTCGATCGCACTGGACCGGATCGTTTCCACTGCCTCCTGAACCTCCGAGTGGTCGATTTCTCCCGGGTGTCCGTACGAAACTGAGAGGTCGAGCGGACCGGCGAAGACGAATCCCAATTCCGGAACGTCGAGGATTTCATCGAGGTTCTCTACCGATTCAGGGGTCTCGATGGTGGCCCCGACGAGCGTCTCTCGGTCCTCCGTCTCAATGTAGTCCTCGGCGAGTCCAAAGCGCCTGGCGCGTGGAGAGGCCAATCCCCGGTCGCCCGGCCCGTCGTCGTACCGGAACCGTGCCGACCGTACGGCCTCCTCGACCTCGTCCCGGGTCGTTACCCGTGGGAGAAACACGTTTCTGGCCCCCAGGTCCAGTGCCTTTCGCACCAGGGTCGGATCGGTGTCGGGGAGGCGGACGAGGAGTTCGATCCCAGTCCGTTCGCCCGCCCGCAGGAGGTCCTCGATGGTCGGCCCGTCCCAGGGGTCTGGCCCCCCGTGCTCGAGGTCGATCCAGACGAAGTCGAGACCGAGTTCCCCGTAGAATTCGACGAGCGTGGGACTGTACGTATTGTCGAGGACGCCGAGCGCGACGCCTCCCTCTTTGAGGGTGGCGGCGAGATCGTTCCTCCTGGTTTCGCTTCCCATGTCTCATACTTCACCGGGTCAGGATAAAGGAGTGGCGTCGGATCCGCCGCGAACGGATTCAGCCGGTGGAGACGAGATAGATCGCGACGATGCCGAACGCGATCCCGACCCCCTTCTGGAGTGTGAAGGACTCCTCGAGGAAGAGGAAGCCGATGATCGAAGACGTCACGATGAACATGCCATAGATGGGGACGACGCTGCTGACTGGTCCGAGTGCCAGCGCTCGATAGAAGGCGATGATTCCGATCCCGAGGAAGACTCCGGCCACGTAGAGATACGGGGAACGGGGATGCGTGAGGTAGGTCACGACGGGCGTTTCCGTGTAGACGATTACGCCCAACGCCATCACCACGAGCATCGAATTCGTGATTGCGACGGCGACCTGACTCGGGATCTCCTCCGTCACGAAACTCACGAGCGGCGATACGAAACTGTAGGAGACCAGAGCGATGATTGACCAGACGATGTAGCGCATGGTCCAACACAACCCCACATCGGCGTTGTATATGTCGGTCTCCACCCGCCCCTGGCGTGGGTTTCCGGACTCCTGGCAGAAACAGGTCGTGCGGGAAGGACCACGTACTCCTGGCGATCACCGTCGGGAACGCTCAGGACCCCTCCTCGTCACGTTCCCGTAGCAATTCCCCCGCAACGTCCGTCGTCACGTAATACGTGTGTTTTCTGTGAGTCTCGTCCTTGGGCTTCAGTTTTCGTTCAGTTCCCTTGATAATGCTCCCCTCGTACTCGGTCACCAGGCCGACACGTTCGAGTGTCCGGTAATAGTGTCTCACCCGTTCGAACGACAGCGAGAAATCCTCCGCAGTCATCCGCGCGTAGTCGGGCCCACCCCGGTAAAGCCGCCGGACGATTCGCTCTGCCTCGGGGAGGTGGCGGAGGACGTTCAGTTTCCCCTCGCGCTCGTCCAGAAAACGGAGGATGTGATCCCCCCGTCTCGAGAGGCGGTAGTAGGTGTGATGCTGTCTCACTTCGGAACTTCGCTTTGCCTTCGCCCGCCGTTGTTTGACCGTCCCGGATTCGAGCCGTTCCAGTACGCCGGCCTGCTCGAGGTCCGCACAGCACTCCTCGACGTGCTCTCGATCGGCGTCGAGATGTCCCGCGATAGATCGGGGATAATTGCTATCGACGGTATCGAGGTGATAACACACGAGATACGCGACGGGGTCGGCCGGCATTGAGGCCAGTTTTCCCACGACCGCCTGCTGTCGTTTCCGTTTTGATTCCTGTTCTTTCGCCCGTTCGTACCGGGACTGGGCGTTTGCCACAGCGTCCTGGTCGATATCGACAGTGACGGTGATCTCCTCCCCCGTCGGCGTTTCCAGGTCGAGCGGCAGTTCCCCGTCCTCCCAGTGGGTACCGGACTCGATTTGCGCCCGGTCGATTGCCTCCTGTACGTACCGATGGCGAGTCATGATGGTATCCGCTTCGAGACGGAGCCGGTCGATCTCCTTCTGCGATACCATCCTCGTGTACTTATATCACGTCCCGGGCATTCAAAATCCCGTATTCGATATGGGTGCGCGTTCGGGGGTGGTGATGGGACAGCGGAGAGACGTGGAAGACGCGGAGAAGGAAGGATGGAATGAAACGTGGCAGACGCCGAGAAGGAAGGATGGGATGAAACGTGGCAGACGCCGAGAAGGAAGAAAGGAAAGAACAGTGTCGCCCCGAATTCGGTACCGATACACGAGGAGTGAAACCCCTCTACCGGTAAACGAGCACCGGAACTGGCGACCGCCGGGTCACGGACGCTGCGACGCTTCCGAGGAGGATCCGGCTCATCTTCGAGCGGCCGTGACTCCCGATGACGACCATGTCGACGTCGTTGTCTTCGATATAGTCGATAATTGACGGGGCGACGTTGCCGATGACGACGACCCGCTCGACCACATCACCGGATACACCCACCGTCTCCAGGGTCTCCTCGATCACCTCCATTCCTCGTTTCTCGAGCAATTCGTCGATTTTCTCGGGCGGTTCGTTGTGTACCCATGAGCGGAACTGGTAGTTGGTGGACGTGTAGACTTGGACCGGATTGACGACGTGCAGGACCGTAATCGTCGCATCCGGGTACTCCCCATGGGCGAATTCCAGTGCTTCGCTCGACCGTTCGGAGTCGTCGACGGGAACCAGTACGTGGCTGACCATATTTAATAATACTAACTAATAGGGGATAAATCCTTGCCAGGTGTACGATTAGGATGGAATTTCCTGGACGCCTCACACGAAGAAGGGGACGAAACTGACGAATCATCGAACAAGGACAGACGGGGTGCCGGTGTCCGACGGTAACGGGCTTTTCGGTCTTTCCCGGCCCCGACGCGAATAGTATTCGACCTCTCGACGTGCCCACGTGATGGCTCGGTATTCCACCCATCCATCCGGACTATACGGCGAGCCAGGATTCTCCTCCCGATGCCCGAATCGGATTTGTACCGCGGTACGGACATACCACTGCGAGTTCGGCCGGGACGTACCGTTCACTCGGGCTGGGATTTACGGAAAATGTCGAGGGTCGTGTAGGCGTCGTCGATGACGTGGCCGACCACGTCTGCTTCGAGTCGTTCGACGTCCGGGATGCCATCCAGCACGTAGTCGTCGTCTATCACGACGTGTTTCACGTCTCCGAATATCACCTTCGTTCCCTCGATGTCGTAAACTTCTCGCAGACGACATTCGAATGCTGCCGGCGTCCCGGCAACACGGGGAACGTCAACTGTCGTTCCGGATTCGCGGGTGATGTCGGCGACGTCGAACTCCGAGACGTCGACGTGCCTGGCGCTCTCGTTCATCTTCTCGAGGAGGTCCCTGCTCACCACGTTGTACACGAACTCGCCAGTATCGATGACGTTCCGCGCGGTGTCCTTCATCGTCCCGTCTTCGTGCGGGGCGGCCTGGAACACCAGGACTGGCGGGTCCACGGCGATGGGAGAGACGAAGCTGTATGGTGCGATGTTGTCCTGGCCGTCCGGACTTCGGGTACTAATCCACCCGACTGGACGGGGCGTGACGACACGTCCGAGGGTGAGATACAGTTCGTATCCGCTCAAATCGTTCGGAGCGAGTTCCATACGTGTCTGTAACAGCCCCATTTCAAAAGTTCGGGTACATCTCTGAGAGCGTCGTCCGATTGGTCGACCGTCTTCACTCCTGGAGGGTCTGGGAGAGAACGCGATCTCAGGCGACGCGTGGTTGTTCGACTCGATACTCCGACAGCGCTCCCTCGTCGAGCTCGACGCCGAGACCCGGACCATCTGGCATGTCGACGTGCCCCCGTTCGTCGGCGGTGACCGGGTCGATGGCGATGTCCTCGCGGAGTGGATTCGAGGAACGGTCGAATTCCAGCCACGGGTCCCCTGGAATCGTTCCAATCAGGTTCAGGCTAGCGCCGAGGGCTACCTCGGTGCCCCAGACGTGCGGGACGACCTTGACACCATGTGTATCAGCTGTGTTCGCGATTCGTCCTGCGGGCGTGAGACCCCCGACGTTGCAGACGTCTGGCTGTGCAACGTCGATGTCACCACGCTCGAGCATTCGGGACAATTCGGCGGGTGTATGGCATTCACCCCCCGCGACGTGGAGATCCAGGACGTCGCGGAGGTGGGCGTACCCCGTGACGTTCTCCGGCGGCACGGGCTCCTCGAACCAGTGGACGTCGAGGTCTTCCAGGGCGCGTCCAACGGTCCGGGCGGTCGCGGTGTCATACGCGTAATTCGCATCGACCATGAGCGTCGGGTCCGGCCCGACAGCGTCCCGGATGCGTCGAACGAGTTCGATGTCTTCTTCGTACCCGTACCCCAGTAACTGGAGGCCAATTTTGGCCTTGACCGCCCCGAAAGCCTTCGCGTTCGCCCGAGCTTCCTCACTGATTCGCCGATACTGACCGTCTAGACCCGTGTTATGCTTGAAGTAGTGTCCCGTCGCGTAGGCCCGGACCGAATCTCGCCGTGCACCGCCCAGCAACGACGCGACGGATTGATCGAGCAATTTTCCCTTCAGGTCCCACAGCGCGACGTCGATGCCACTGATGGCCGGCAATGGGACGACAGACTGGTAGGCAGCGCGGCCCAGGTCATAGAGGTCCTCGTACAGTCTCTCGACTGCGAGTGGATTTTCCCCGACGAGGTGGGGCCCAAGGAACTCATCGACGGTCTCACGCGTGCCCTCAATCGGCCCCCAGCACTCCCCCCAGCCGACGGTCCCGTCCGTCGCTTCGATTCGGACGAGAAGCGCACTGCGGGTCTCGACCCAGGCCTGCGAGTATCCGAACGGTTCCTCGAGTGGGGCTTCGAGTGGAATGGCCTCGACGGACGCAATTGTGGCTGTTGGCATTTCGGGCTCAGGAAGATCACGGAATCCGAATATTGTAATTGTGGTGATTGTATACCGAATTGATACGACTGTGACCACTGTGTCTCTCCCTAACGAAGTGGTGACGATTAGGAACGAATCGCGCAATCGCCCGACACGTATCCACTATCGTCGACCCATCGCGCTACAGGAAGATGACTGTCGCTCGGTGAGCGTTCAAACAGCCGCCTTGCTACAAACAGGGATTCGATCGCTTCGGTATCCAACGGGGTCCATCTGTACCCCTCCGGCGGGTCGGCGCGACCGATCGGTTGTCTCCGACTTACGCCGCCTCCAGTTCCGTCCGCCGAACCTCCGTGTCGGAGTGGTCGAGGAGCGAGACATCGAACTCCGTTCCGAGGCCGGGGCCGTCGGGGATTGGAAGGGTTCCGTTCGAAACTGGAAGCGGTTCGGTCACGAGGTTCCTGTGCCATCCGTCGTACCGATCCCGTATCGTTTCCATTAGGTAGAGGTTCGGAATCGCCGCAGCGAGGTGGGCGTCGGCGACGTGCAGTACCGGTCCACCGGAGTTGTGCGGCGCGACCGGAAGGTGTTGGCTTTCTGCCATTTCGGCGATGGCCCGGGTCTCGCTGATACCGCCTGTAAAACAGGGATCCGGCATCACCACGTCGACTGCCCCCGTCCTCATGGCTTGGCGGAACTCGTATCGACCCATGAGACGCTCAGAGACACAGAGCGGTGCGTCGGTCGCCTCCGCGAGACGGCGGTATGCCTCGATGTCACCTTTTCGAATCACGTCCTCGACCCACAGCGGGTCGTACTCCTCGACGGCACGGACCAATTTCTTCGCGGGTGTGAGCGCCCAGCGGCCGTGAAACTCGACCGCGATGTCCATCTCCTGTCCCACCGCGTCCCGGATGCGCTCGAGTGGTTCCAGGCCGGCCTGAAGATCCCTCTCCGAGATACGCTGGCCCCGGGTCTTTTTGGAAAACGTATCGAACGGCCAGATTTTCATCGAGGTGATCCCCTCATCGAGGAGCGACTCGGCGAGGGCAACCGGTTCGTCCATGAAATCGAATTCACGCTCGTAACTCGTATTGTACGTCGGAATCTCCTCGCGGGCCGCTCCGCCGAGTAATCGATAGATCGGTTCCCCAGCCGCGCGTCCCGCGAGATCCCAGCACGCGATGTCGAGTGCGCTCAGGGCACGGAGTTCGGCCCCGGCGTGTCCGTAGTAATTGAAGTACGTCAGGAGGTCGTCCCGTATCGCCTGGATGTCTCTCGGGTCGCGCCCGAGGACGTGATCTGCGATCGGTCCGTGAAGCGCTG
Organism: Halodesulfurarchaeum sp.; assembly: GCA_042216905.1. Classification (GTDB taxonomy): domain Archaea; phylum Halobacteriota; class Halobacteria; order Halobacteriales; family Halobacteriaceae; genus Halodesulfurarchaeum. The sequence goes on along the minus strand of JBDGTL010000011.1, from coordinate 5,028 downwards.
CCGTCTCCATGTCAGCCAGTGGGAACGTCTCTCCGAGGCCGATTAACCCCCTGTCCGTGTGTATTCGAAGCGTCGTAATGTCGATGTCCCGTTCGGTATCCGTTAGGTCAGAGTCGTCCCCGTAGACGATTGTTTCGACGGCTGTGACGCGCATATCTGTCCTTCGAAGCGGGGGTGAATGAGAACTGCGATGCCCTGTGACATTCCCGTCGGCGCCGAACCATTTCGAGATGGTCTCCTGTCGAGTACAGTCGCCCGGAAACGAGACAGCGCCAGGTCGACGACGAAGCCCACGTGCGGTTCCTATGACACGAGACCGAGGTCCCGAAGGGTCGCCTCGAGTTCTGCGGCGTCCTCGTCGTCCATCCTCCGGAGCGGACTCCGGAGCGGGCCGGCATCGAACCCTCGAATTGAGAGTGCCTCCTTGACGCCGGCCATGTAGGGGCCTTCCTTGAGGGCAGAACGCACCTCGTACACCGTTTCCTGGAGTTCCTGTGCCCGTTCCCGGTCCCCCGCGTCGTAGGCGTCGTAGAGGTCCACGACGAGTTCGGGAAAGGCGTTCGCAACTGCACTTACGACACCCGAACAGCCGAGGTCGAGACCGGGGACGAGAAGGGAGTCCGACCCGGCGAGGAAGGTCAGGTCTGGATTGGCCGCGATTGCCTGGCCGAGCCACGGGACGTCCTTGCTCGAATCCTTCAACCCCGCGATTCCGTCGAGGGCCGCGATGTCCTCGAGCGCAGACAGGGAAAGCGCGTTACCGGTCTTCGACGGGATATGGTAGAGGTAGACCGGACGATCGGTCACCGCCGTGACCTGGCGATAGTGTTCTACAGCTGCCGCGTGGTCGAGTGGATAGTAGTAGGGAGTCACCACGACGAGGCCGTCTGCGCCAGCCTCCGCTGCGGCACGGACGCGCTCCTGGGTCGACCGGGTTCCCGGCTTGCCGACGCCGGGGATGACGGGGACCTCGTCACCGACCGCATCGACGACTGCCTCGATCACGCGATCGCGCTCGGAATCGGAGAGGAGAGCGAACTCGCCGTTGGTACCAAGCGGGAAGACCGCATGGGCACCCCGTTCGACGACGAAGCGGGCGTGGTCGGCGGTGGTTTCGAGGTCGAGGTCACCGTCCTCGTCGAAGGCGGTCACGGTGGGCGGGACCACGCCATGCAGGTCGAGGGGGTCCGTCGCGCCGGGTGTGGGTGCCTCGGACATAGCGGGCCTTCGTCTGTGATCGTTTTACTGCTTTGGGTCCATTGACTTCGGTCCTCACGTCTCCCATCGGGCGGCTGGTGCGGGACGGCGATCCGATCCGTGACGGACCAGGAGACGATCTTCACGAGGAAGTCCCCCGACCGGCTTCGGCCGACGTCGTTGGCACCGAAATGAAGTGTTCCGCTTGCAATGTACAGTATCTCATCTCGGGTAATCAATCATCTCACGTCGTCGAAGTCGAAGGTTTCACTGCAGACGCGGAACGAAGGAGGGCATGGACACATCACCGGCCCTCGTCACGTTCGGAGAGACGATGCTCCGACTCGGCGCGCCGGCTGGCGATCGACTGGAGACCGCAGACAGCCTCACCGTCCACGTCGGCGGCGCGGAGAGCAACGTGGCGGTCGCCGCCCAGCGACTTGGACTCGACGCAACCTGGTGTTCGCGCCTGCCCGACTCGCCGCTGGGGCGGCGGGTTACGGCCCCGCTTCGGAGCCATGGGGTGGACGTCGCCGTCGACTGGGACGACGACGCCCGTCTCGGTACATACTTCATCGATGCCGGGGGCGACCCCCGTGGGACGGACGTCATTTACGATCGCGCCGACTCAGCAGTCACCACCACGACACCGGCGGACCTCCCGATGGAGACGATACGCTCCTCAGACGCGTTTCATACGACCGGCATCACTCCGGCACTCTCCGAGACGCTCCGTGAGACCACGGCCACCGTCCTGTCGGCGGCCAGTGCTGCCGGTAGCACGACGGCGTTCGACCTGAACTACCGGTCGAAACTCTGGGAACCCACCGAGGCGAGAGCGACGGTCCGCGATCTCTTGACCCACGTCGACGTGTTTTTCGTCGCCGATCGGGACGCAGCCGACGTTCTCGACCGAACCGGCACCCCAGCGGAAGTGGCGCGCGGTCTCTACGCGGACCATGACCTGGAGATCGTCGTCGTGACTGCGGGATCACAGGGGGCGGTTGCGGCATCGGAGGATGGTGTCGCCGATCAACCGACTGTCGAGACGGAGACGGTCGACCCGATTGGAACTGGTGACGCGTTCGTTGGCGGCTTTCTCACCTGGTACCTCGAAGGGGCGCCCATCGAGCGATCACTGGCGGCGGGTGTTGCAACCGCGTCACTGAAGCGAACGATGGCCGGAGACCTTGCTGTCGTCACACGAGAGGAAGTGGAGTCGATCGTAGCGGGGGAGGCCGGGGGAATCGACCGGTGAGAGAATCGGTGGCGATATCCAATTGTGACCACCAGGTATCCGCTCTGTGTCATCTTTCCGCCGATCAGGAACACCTTCTCCCCTGCCCCCGTCAGTCGCGATGACAAGTGGGGCTGTCATTTAGAAGTACGAATCCATGTGCGATTCCTGGATTGTTCCAGAATTGCCCAACTACCCCCCGTCGAAGGATTCCTCGAGTTCCACCTCGAACAGCCGCTCCCCGCACTCCGAACAGGACACCGCGGCAACCTCCATTTCCCGGCAGCAGGATTCGACGGTTTCCTGGCCCAGCGACGCCGGACCGCCGCAGCTCGGACAGCGTTCCAGGAACATCCGCAGCGAGTTCAGGATGCGACTCCGGTTCACGGGGTCCAGTTCGGTCCAGGTGTCGTCCCATTCCGAAAGCACCTGGTCTGCGGCCACGTCCGCCACCAGGGCGGCGTCGGACTCCCACTGCCCGACCTGTCGGTTCTCGTACCGGACCACCACTGCCGCAGACCCGTACTGATTCATCGAGATGGCCGACGGATCGACGTCGAGCATCGAACCAATGGCGGCAACCCGGTCGCCGTCACCATCGACAGCGGTCATCCGATCGTGCCACCAAGAGCGGAAGTCGGGATTCAGACAGAAGTCCTCGACGTCGGGACAGGGCTCGACCAGATCGAGGGAATCGAGCGCTTTCGGGATGTCGATCAGTCCCTCCTCGGCTGTTTTCCACTCCGCGCCGGGTTCCTTCTCGAACCACCGGAGCACCCGATCCGGGAGGTACCGCTTGGTCAGGGTCGGCGTGTAGGGGACGAGGTAGCCCCGGAGGTAGATCGCGGCGACGAAGAGGCCGAAGGCTCCGATGCCCGCCGGGACCTAGACGAAAGCGATGGCGAACGCTGTCGGTGGCGGTCTCATGGATTGATGACGGTCATGACATCCACACCCACGTTTCGAGAGTCGGTCGAACGGTCGGGAGAAGAGCAGGTTGTCGAACCGCACGGGCCCGTCTTCCTCTGGACCGAGCTACCACAGCCACCCCTCGTATTGGGGACCGTTGCATCAAGCCCACTAATAGTGACCGTTGTATCAAGCCCACTAGTAGGGACCGTTGTATCAAGCACCTCGGGGAGGAGTTCGGGTATGTGCCTCGATCGGGACGGATTGTATTCGACAGAAATCGGGATGTCGAGGGCCACTTCCCGACTCGGGAGCCGACCATCCCGGGGACGATACGAGACTGGAGGCGGCCGACATGGCTAACCCGGAGGTCGGGGTGGATCGGGGACCCTGGGCACCCATCGTCGTCGTGGCCGGGCTGGTCTGGGCCGTCGCCCCGGCGCCGACGATGGTTGTGGAACCCCGGATCGTGAACGTGGTCTACGTCGTTCCAATTGCGCTCATGATCGTGAGCCTGTCCGCGCTGGGCAGAGCGATCGCGCCAGGTCCGATCAGCCTCATCGGGTACCTGTTCACGGGCATGGGGTTAGTCGTAAACGCCATTGGCAGCATCCTGGAAGGGGTCGTCGACGTGGCCACGCTCGCGCAGTGGGGACTGGCCCAGGGTCAGGTATTCTACCTGGGTCTCTTCGTCGTGCTCGTGGGGGCGGTTTTCCTGGGCGTCGGACTCTGGCGGGAGACCGGGTTTCGATTCGCTGGCCCGATGTTCTTTCTGGTCATGCCGGTCACCGTCGGTGGATTCTGGGGGTTCACCACCCTCGGGATGACGAGGTGGAACTGGGTGCCGATCACGGTCCCGTATGGCGTCGCCTGGGTCTTTCTAGGATACGAACTTCGAGACGGGGGACACCGGTCGACGACCTGAACGCCCGTCTGCTTCTGCTTAGATCGTTTCGACACGGGATCGTTCCGTCCGGACCACGATCAGAAAGCTCCGAGCCCCGTCATATCGCACCGTAGCTGTATTCAAATTGATACGAATGACCGTTCGATAGATCAACTGACGTCAGTACAGTGTAATCTCCCCATCTCTGGAACCCGCACGGGGTGATCACCCACGGAGAACTGTGGGTTGCAGTAGATCGGGACCACCCTCTCGTCGGCCGCGACCCCACGCAGTTCCTGTTGGGGCCTCGTCTCTGTGGGCCCCTTTCGCACCGAAACCAAACCGGTCCAGGGGATTGTCGGTTCCCCGCGATTGGAATGTTCCCCACGATTGAAAACCGCATGTTCGGGCGCGAGCGAAGCGCCGAACACGGGTGTTGAACGTCCAGGTTTTAGCAAGCGGTACCAAACGATTGTCTACTCGACTTTGCTCCTCGCGGAGAATTGGAGTGCCACCTCCCGGATTTGAACCGGAGGAAACCTCACTGCGTTCGGTTTCCAGGGCTCAAATCCGGTCGGTGTCGTTTCTTCGGCTCCTCACTTCGTTCGTCGCCGAAGAATATGCCACCTCCCGGATTTGAACTTCTGTCACTTCGCTCACCACGCTCGCTTCGTTCCAACGTTCAAATCCGTCCGGGGCACTCCGTCATCTCACGCTCCTCACTTCGTTCGTCGCGAAGAATTGGAATGCCACCTCCCGGATTTGAACCGGGGACAGCTCGATCTTCAGTCGAGTGCTC
>JBDGTL010000070.1:0-13544 GCA_042216905.1 Halodesulfurarchaeum sp. | reverse complement strand
CGTTCAAAGAGGACGGCTTCAAGCACGACCCCGAGAACGGGCGCGTCCGTCTCTCTAAGGGCCGCAACCTCAAGGACGGGTGGAGCGACTTCATCCTCTGCGAGTACGACGCCGACCCCAATGTGGACATCGAGAACGTCCAGCAGGTCCGTGCCGTGTACGAGAGCGGCGTGTGGCGGCTTCACTTCGTCTGCCGCCACGAGATTGACCCGGACCCGCCCGGTGAGGGTGTGGCGGGCATCGACCTCGGCATCTCGAACATCGCCGCCGTCTCGTTCGGTGATGAAGGAGAACTGTACCCCGGTGGGGCGCTCAAAGAGGACGAATACTGGTTCCAGAAAGAGCGAGCCAACTGCGACGATTCGGCGTCGAACGAGGCCGACCGCCTCGACCGGAAGCGAACCGAGCGCCGGTCGCACTTCCTGCACACGCTTTCAAAAGACATCGTGGCCGAGTGCGTCGAACGTGGCGTCGGAACCATCGTTGTGGGCGACCTGTCCAACATCCGTGACGGCACGGACTGGGGCGACCACGGCAACCTCGACCTGCACGGATGGGCGTTCGACCGCTTCACACAGATGCTCGAATACAAGGCCGAAGCACAGGGCATCGACGTGGAGCAGGTGGACGAACGCGGCACGTCCAAGACCTGTTCGGCCTGTGGGACCGAGGACGGAAGCCAGCGCGTCGAGCGTGGCCTGTACGTCTGTGAGCCGTGTGAGACGGTGGCGAACGCCGACCTCAACGGCGCGGAGAACATTCGACAGAAGGTACTCCCGAGTCTCGCCCCTGACGGGAGAGATAGGGATAACGGCTGCATGGCACAGCCAGCGGTGCGCCTGTTCGACAAATCCACGGGGAGAGTATCCCCACAAGAACAGGTGGACGGCAAACCCTAATATCCCAACTGCGGTCGGGAAACCCCGGCGTTCACGCCGGGGAGGATGTCATGTAGCAAACACGGGGGGTAGTCGCCGTGTCACGGCTTTCGGGGCCGGTCACCGGTCGTGAGTCATCGCTTCGCGAAACGGGCACTCTCTCGTCGATCGGTCTGCTCACGTACCGGACAGCATTGTCCCCATTTGATGACGACCCGGGGTTGGAGGCATGAGTGGTTTCGTCTGGTCGACCGGACGGTCCACCTCTTCTCGAGAGACCGTTCGGGTCGGGGGAATACTGGACCGTTCTGGCGGGGGAATACTGAATAGTGGCCCATCACAACGAACCGGTATGAAATCGACCCTCATCGGGGAAGAGGCCGCCGAACAGCTCGTCAGAACGTGCCGGACAGCGAGTGGCGACAACCTGCGATCGATTACCTATTTCACTCCCACCGAGTACGACCAACTCTACCTCCGACAGGACCTCGACCGCGATGCCGACATCTCGACCTTCATTGGGGCGGAGATGCACAGTTTCAAGCTGGTCCAGGACGCGTACCGCGAGTCCGAACTCGGCGAGCACGAGTTCACCATACGGTCCTTTGAGAACGGCTACCTCCTCCGGGTGGCGAGCGAGAACGAGGGAATTTTTGTCACGACGGATTCGATCACGCTCCAGGAGTTCGATTCGATCGCCACCGCACTTACCAAAACGCTCGAGACCTGGCGGGAATAACCCACAGGCCGTCTGAAGACGATCCGTGTTCTGATGAGCACGAATTATTTCACGACGGCACCGAAACCCGGAGGTATCAATGTCTCCCGACGAGGAGCGGACCGAACCCACGTTCCAGTGCGTGCAGTGTCATAACCAGTTCACGATGAGCGAGGAACAGACGATGTGTCCGGTGTGTGGCAGCCTTCGGGTGGAACGAGTTACCTAGCGCAACCAGCTCGGTCGACGGACCCAACCAGCCGGGAGATCTATATTATGGCGATTCCACGGTCGCCATCTCTTCTGTGACCGTCCGGCGGACGTCGACCTCGGGCCGTTCGGCGATTGCCCTCGCGTACTCCTCGGGCACTACCTTCACGAAATCCGTCACGGCTGTCGCCCAGTTCTCGAGGATTTCCGTGGCGCGATTACTGTCGGTGCGCGTCGCGTGGGTCTCCACCAGGTGACGAAGGGTTTTCCGATCGAGGCGGTCCAGGTCCCGAGACAGAGTGACCATTTCTGTGTTGGCGCGTGTTCGTAAATCCCCGGCTGGATCGTAGACATACGCGATCCCGCCACTCATCCCGGCTGCGAAGTTTCGACCGGTCTGGCCGAGGACCACGACGACTCCTCCGGTCATGTACTCGCACCCGTGGTCACCGACGCCTTCGACGACGGCCAGTGCGCCCGAGTTTCGAACGGCGAACCGCTCCCCAGCGCTCCCATTGACGTACAATTCGCCACCGGTGGCTCCGTACAGAGCGACGTTGCCGATCAGGACGGTGTCGGCGGCGTCGAAATTGACCGCCGGTGAGGTATGGATCGCCACGTCGCCTCCACTCATACCCTTGCCAACGTAATCGTTGGCAGGGCCGTACAGGTCGAAGGAAACGCCAGGGGCCAGGAACGCCCCGAAACTCTGACCGGCGGTACCCGTGAAGTCGGCTGAAATCGTGTTCGGTGGGAGGCCCTCGTTGCCGTGTTTCTCGACGACCCGACCGGAGAGCATGCCACCGACGGTCCTGTGTACGTTCCGGATCGACCGCTCCATGTGGACCGGTTCGCCGTGGTTCAGTGCGGGTTCAGCGACGTCAATAAGGCGTCGGTCGAAATGCTCGTCCACGTCGGGTGTCAACTGCTCACGGGTTTTGTGGGTTTCATCGCCGGGAGGCCTTTGGAGCATAGGAGCGAGATTGAGGGCGGATGCCCTCGGGTGATCAATGACCTGCTGTCCGAGCAGGTCCACCCGGCCGACAAGTTCGTCGACAGTCCGGATGCCCAAATCGGCCATGATCTCCCTGAGCTCCCGGGCGATGTACGTGAAGTAGTTGATTACCTGCTCGGGCGTGCCGCGAAATCGCTTCCGAAGCGCTTCATCCTGGGTAGCGACACCCGTCGGACAATTGTTCGTATGACAGATCCGGGCCATAACACAACCCTCCGAGACGAGCGAAGCGGTCCCGAACGCGAACTCCTCCGCACCGAGTAACGCCGCCACGGCCACGTCCCGCCCAGTTTTCAGTCCCCCGTCAACCCGGAGGGTCACCCGGGAGCGGAGGCCAGTCGAGCGGAGTACTTGATTCGCCTCGGCCAGTCCCAGTTCCCATGGAAGTCCGGCATGCTTGATCGATGTCTTCGGGCTGGCGCCTGTCCCACCCGAGTGCCCCGAGACGTGGATCGAATCGGCCTTTGCTTTGGCGACCCCGGCCGCAACGGTTCCGATCCCGTCCTCCGAGACGAGCTTGACGTGGATATCCGCTTCGGGGTTGACTGTCCGCAGGTCGGTGATGAGTTGCTTGATGTCCTCGATCGAATAGATGTCGTGTTGCGGTGGTGGGGATATCAGTGGGACTCCTGGCGTCGCCGAGCGAACCGTTGCGATCATCTCGTTCACTTTCTCGCCCGGGAGATGCCCCCCTTCGCCAGGCTTGCTCCCTTGGGCCATTTTGATCTGGAGATCGTCGGCTGCGGTGAGGTACGAGGTTGTGACGCCGAAGCGTCCCGAGGCCACCTGTTTGATCGAGCATTCCCGCTCGGTCCCGAACCGTTCGACCGGCTCGCCCCCTTCACCGGTGTTCGCCGCCCCACCCAGTCGGTTCATGGCGATGGCGTTATTCTCGTGGGCCTCGGGCGAGAGGCTCCCGAGGGACATCGCCGCCGTCGAGAACCGACCGACGATGTCCTCGACCGGTTCGACCGCCTCGAGGGGAATCGATTCTCGTTCGTCGGTCGCGAACTCGAGGAGACCCCGGAGGGCGTACACCTCCCCGTTCCGTTCCTCGACGAGGTCGCTGAACTCTTTGAACATCTCGTAATCGCCCTCCCGGACGGCGGTCTGGAGGGTTTGGACGGTGGATGGGTTCCAGGCGTGATGTCTCCCATCCGAACGGTTCTGGAACTCCCCCTGGCGAGCGAGTTCGCGGTCGGGAGCGTGGAATCCGCGTTCGTGTCTCTTCCTGAGATCGGACTCGATCGTTTCGAGACCGATTCCGTCTATCTTCGTTGGCGTCCCCGTGAAATACTCTTCGACAACGTCGCTATCGAGACCGAGCGCCTCGAAAATCTGGGCTCCCCGATAGCTCTCGACGGTAGAAATCCCCATCTTGGCCATGATCTTGAGGAGGCCGTTCTCGAGGGCGCCCACGTATGCCGATATTACTGTCTCTGCATCCAGGGACTCGGGTTCTCCAACGAGGTCAGTGATCGTCTGGAGTCCGAGATATGGATTGACCGCTCCGGCCCCGTAGCCAATGAGGGTTGCAACGTGGTGAGTCGTTCGGGGGTCACCGGACTCGACCACGAGTCCGACTCGTGCCCGAAGCCCCTCCCGGACGAGGTGATGGTGGACCGCGCCCGTCGCCAGCAGACTTGGAATCGGCAGCCGTTCGGGCCCCGTGTTCCGGTCGGATACCACGAGGATCTCGGCCCCCTTCTCGACCGCCGATTCCGCCCGCTTGCGGATCCGATCGAGAGCGCTCTTGAGGTCGCCGTCGGACCCGAAGGTCATGTCGATCTCGGCATATGAACGGTCGGTGGCTTTGATACCGGCGAGGTCCGCATCAGTCAGGATCGGCGAATCGAGTACGATCTGACGAGCGTGCTCTGGGGTCTCCGCGAGGAGGTTGCGCTGGCGGCCCAGACGGACCTCGAGACTCGTGATTAGACGCTCCCGGATGTAGTCGATTGGTGGATTGGTTACCTGCGCAAAGAGTTGCCGGAAGTAGTCGAATACGGGTTTGTCGAAGTCCGATAACGCGGCGAGCGGCGTGTCGTCCCCCATGGATCCGATCGGATCTTTCCCGGCTTCCACCATCGGCTTGAGGAGTTCGTCGAACTCGTCGTGCGTATAGCCGAAGGTGGCCTGGAGTGCCTCCATGTCCTCAATCGGATTCATCGGCGTCCCGACCGGTTTCGGCCGTCGCTGATGCGTCTCGACCCATTCCTCGTATCGCGGCGCCGAAAGATCCTCGAAGACCTCCTCGTCCGGGATGACCCGCCCTTCCTCTGGATCTGCCAGGAAGAGTTCCCCGGGTTGCAGTCGACCTCGTTCGCGAACCGTCGATGCGTTGTGCTCGATGGCTCCTTGCTCGGAGGCCATGACGAGTCGGTCGCCCGTGGTTATCTCGTACCGGCACGGACGAAGGCCGTTCCGGTCAAGCACCGCTCCGAGCCGCTTTCCGTCCGTAGCGAGCACGAGGGCTGGGCCGTCCCATGGTTCGACGAGAGAGGCATGATACTCGTACCAGTTCCGGCGATCCTCGTTCATCTGGTCGTCCTCCCGCCATGCCTCGGGGATCAACATTCGAAGGGCATGTGGGAGGTCCCGGCCTGCGTGAAGGAGGAGATCGAGGGCATTGTCGATTGACGCGGTGTCAGATTGCTCCGGATCCCCAATCACCGGCAGTATCGTTTCCATTTCCGCATCGGTGAACGTCGATCCGGCCAGATCGGCCTCCCGGGCTCGCATCCAGTTGACGTTGCCCTGGATGGTGTTGAACTCACCATTGTGGATCATGTTCCGGTAGGGGTGTGCCAAATGCCAGGCACCCAGTGTGTTCGTCGAGAATCTGGCGTGAACCAGGGCAAGGTTCGTCCGAACTCGATCGTCCGTGAGATCCGGATAGTAGGCCGCGACCTGACTCCCTTTCAGGAGGCCCTTGTACACGACCGTCTGGCGGTCGAGCGAAACGACGTAACATCGATCGTCGTCTATCTCCTTCTCGATTGCCCGACGGGAAACGTAGAGTCGGCGATCGAATTCTGATTTCTGGAGGTCCGGGGTTGGACTCACGAAACACTGGGTGACGTGGGGTTCCGATTCCAGCGCGGTCGCTCCCAGATCGTCGTTGTTCGTTGGAACGTCACGCCATGCCTCGACCGTCAGCCCATACTCGGCGAGAGCCCCTTCGATATCGGTTCGTATCGACTTTCTTACGTCCGGATCCTGCGGCATGAAAAGCGCGCCGACGGCGTACAACGACGGAAGGTCGCCGACCTCGTCCTCGAAGAACGCATGGGGGATCTGGATCATGACTCCGGCACCGTCCCCGGTCTTCGGTTCCGCACCGGTCGTCCCACGGTGTTCGAGGTTCTCGAGGATCGTCAATCCCTCAGAGAGGACGTCGTGGTTCCGATCGCCGGAAAGGTTCATAACTGCCCCGACACCGCAGTTATCCCTCCCCGCGGCCGGATCTGCGAGCATTCCACAGTCCGCTTCGTCGATACCGCACATACATACGAGAGACTGGCACTGACGTATAAGGGCTACCCTGATAGTACTAGTGGAAAATTAAGACAATATAAGACCATATTATTTTTCACGATTATTAGTATGGTACTGTTGCACAATCACTCACAGTGGATTCGAAATCGGTCGCCGCCCCGGTTTGATCAGAACGTCTTCAGATACCGATCGAGTTCCCACTCGGAGACCGAGGCACGATATTCGGCGAACTCGTGGCGCTTTGCCTGGACGAACTTCTCTGCGACGTGATCGCCGAGTGCGTCACGGATTACCTCGTCTGCTTCGAGAGCGTCGATAGCCTGTCCCAGGTTCTCGGGGAGGACCTCGATCCCGTACTCCTCGCGCTTCTCCTCGTCGAACTCGTAGATGTTCTCCCGGACCGGGTCCGGCTCCTCGAGCTCTCGCTCTATCCCGTCGAGGCCTGCCTGGAGCATCACTGCCAGTGCAAGATATGGATTCGCCGCAGGATCAGGTGAGCGTAACTCGATGCGTGAGGCCGCGGGCGTTCTCGCGGCCGGCTTCCTGATTAACGCCGACCGATTCACGTCGCTCCAGGCGATGTATACGGGGGCTTCGTATCCCGGTACCAGGCGTTTGTACGAATTGACGGTGGGATTTGCGATCGCCGTGATCGCCGGGGCATGCTCGATAATTCCTGCGAGGAACTGTTTCGCCGTCGGAGAGAGGTCGAACTCGTCGGCGGGGTCGTGGAAGGCATTCTCCCCGTCCGCATCGAACAGCGAGAGGTGGGTATGCATACCCGAACCATTGATCTTCGCGATCGGCTTGGGCATGAAGGTCGCGTGGAGGTCGTGATCGGCAGCGATAGCCCGGACCACCGACCGAAAGGTGGCGATGTTGTCCGCGGTGGTCAAGGCGTCGTCGTACTTGAAGTCGATCTCGTGTTGGCCCTCGGCGACCTCGTGGTGGGATGCTTCGACCTCGAATCCCATCTTCTCGAGCCCGTAGATAATGTCACGCCTGATGTCGCTTGCGAGATCCTTCGGCGCCAGATCGAAGTACCCGCCGGCGTCGTGGGGTTCTGTCGTCGGATCGCCCGATTCGTCCTCCACGAACACGAAGAATTCCGGCTCGGGCCCGACGTTCAGGGTATATCCCATGTCCGCTGCGCGGTCGATCGCCCGCTTGAGGACGTATCGGGGATCGCCCTCGAACGGCCCCCCTGTAACGGTGTCGTGGACGTCACAAATGACCCGTGCTGCCCCGCCATCTGGAGAGTCCCGCCAGGGTAAGATCGCGAACGTCTCGGGATCGGGCTCGAGGCGCATATCCGACTCCTGAATTCGCACGAACCCTTCGATCGATGACCCGTCGAAGTAGATTCCCTCCTCGAAGGCCTTCTTTGACTGCGTCGCGGGGATGGCCACGTTCTTGACCGTCCCCAGGATATCCGTGAATTGCAACCGAAGGTAGTCAATGTCCTGTTCCTCCAGGCGCTTTAGTACCGCGTCCGTACTTTTCATGTGTATGGATTGGTCCTTACTTCGACCTGTTTTGAAAAACTTCTACGCGATTTCCTGGGATTTCTTTTCATTATGCGACGGATAGGGTGAGAACACCTGGTATTGTTAAACTTAATCCTTAGGTCATCCAATTAAATATATACTTTTTCAAATAATATTAGTGCATATAAGGGTACCCCGATTACCATATCCCGGACGACCAGGGACCGATATGACCGTCGCGAGCGCGTTTTATTCCGTTTCCCGTGGGACGGAGGGGGAAACTGCACCACCTCTCTTGTCCCACGATATGATCGTCGTTCATTGACTACCTCCCGATAACCCCAATGGCCCTCGACGTGGACGGAGACGGACCGTCAAAACCGAGATCTCCATGCTGTCACGTGTTGACGGTCTCTTCGCCGGCGGTGATGCGGAGATAGCGCAGCCGCTCATCGTTTGGACGATCGGAAGGGGTCATGACGCAGCCAGGCACGTCGACACCTATCTCACCAGCGACGCCGATTTGCCAGTGGGCCTGGAGACGGACAACGAAGCGATCGTGTCGATTTGAGATCGGCAGTCGAACGTGATCCCAGCCAGTGACGACGGGAGACTATTTCCATCCTCCGGGGTCGAATACGACGAAATACGACACATCATCTGTCGACGAATATCAAAATACGATACATCATCTGTCGACGAATATCACCATGTGAATACGAATTACGAGCACTCACCAACCGTCAGGTCAAAGGCGGCTTCGTACCCCACTGTACTCACACGGCGTCTGGCCCCCGTTCACCCGTCCGAACCTGAACGGCGTTTTCGACGGGGAGGACGAAAATCTTCCCATCACCTTTCTCCCCCGTGTGAGCGGATTCACGGATCGCCTCGACGACGTCCTCGGCGGGTACGTCGGCGACGACGCACTCGATTTTGACCTTCTGCAGCAGGTCGACGACGTACTCCTCGCCACGCCACTGGCCCTTCTTGGCCGCCTGGGACCCACGTCCGGACACCTGGGTGACCGTCAAGGATGGCGCGCCGACCGCTGCAAGTGCCTGCTTGACTGCTCCCAATTTGTCCGGACGAACGATCGCCACGACCATCTTGATCTCGCGGTCGTCAGTCATCGGTAGACCCTCCATCGGTACGGACCCGCGGTGAACCGTCGGTCATGACAGTCGAATCGTTTCCCATGCCGAATTCTGGATACGTTTCGACTCCGTGTTCGGAGGCATCGAGGCCTTCGCGTTCGTGTGCAGTCGTCACTCGAGCTTCCCCGAGACCCCGGAGGATGCCGAACACGGTCGCCGTGGCGAGGAACGTCCAACCGCCGATGACGACGACTCCTGTTACCTGCGTGAGGAACGCCTCGCCGATTCCGACCCCTGCGGGAAGTGACACGGCAACGAAGGGGTATGCGAGTGCTCCAAGCATACCGGAACTCCCATGAACCGGGAAGACCGCACAGACGTCGTCGATCCGGAGACGGGTCTCGACGAACTCGAAGACGATCGGCAGTTGTCCCCCGGCCAGGGCGCCCACAAGCATCGCCCCCCACCAGGTCGTGGTGTCGGGAATGGCCGTGATTCCGACGAGACCGGCGAGCATACCGTTTGCCACGTAGAGCGTATCGACCTTTTCGGTTTTCACCAACGACAGTACGCTTGCGCCGATCGCCCCGGCCGCCATCGCCAACGTGGTCGTCATCGCGACGCGGCCAACGTCGCTGAATGCGCCGAGTTCGATCGAACCCTCGCTGACGGTAAAGACGGTGGCCGCCGTCCCGACGTTGAACCCGTACCAGCCGAATGCGAGGATCAAGGTTCCAAGGACTGCAAATGTGATCGAGTGTCCAGGGATAACGGTGACCGACCCGTCTTCATCGAAGCGGCCAAGCCGGGGCCCGAGAATCCAGGCAGCGGTCAGTCCTGCAATACCGCCCATGCCGTGGACGACCATCCCGCCTGCGAAATCGTGAAACCCGACGCCGAGGAACGACGACAAGAAGCCTCCGGCCCAGGTGAATCCGGTTACGACCGGATAGATTACCGCGGCGAGCAGGACGGTATAGGTCACGTAGGCACGGAGTTTGGCGCGACCGGCGACCGCTCCGGAGACAATGGTAGCGGCGGTCATCGCGAAGACGGCACCAAACAACCAGCGTACCCATCCCTCGGACCCGGCGTGGACAGTTGCGAACAGCCCGGAGAACGTCCCACTCCCCGTGAACGAGGCGACGAATGCTGAGACGCCTGCTCCAACGAGGAAAAAGGCAATGACGCCGACGGACCACGTCAACATGTTCTTCGTGAGCTGGTTTGCGACGTTTTTGGCCCGGACCTGACCCGCTTCCAGCATTGCAAAGCCGGCGTGCATGAAGAAGATCAGGAACGTGACGACCAGGACCCACAGTAGATTCACACCCTGGGCAAGAACGCCAGGGTCGACTGACCGTGGGATCGTCGTCTCGAGCATCGATTACCCGCCCCTCCGTTTCCCGTCTATTATTGTAATACTGTACACCAGTTTTCCAATTTGGACTTCGTTTGTATTCCAAATCACGATTTGAGCTCATAGAAGAACGATTATATAAAATTTAGGTTGATATATTAAAAATACTATCATCCTTAGTCGACAGTCGTCCAAAATAAGGACATAACCAATTGATATAAGGTCATTTATCGTCCAGTTTTTGCGACGAGAACCACGGAAAAATCACCGATTGTCCACCGGTGAATGGGTGGTTTTTGCTGGTTTTTGCGTCCGCGCGTCCAAGTGGTGTATCTCTCACCCGGTGGGCGGAGTAGTCGGTCCGTCCGTACCAATTCGTTCACCCACCATACCTCACGTCCTGACCCATTCCTCCCACGTATGGATCAGCGGACGATTGTCCGGTATTCTGATAGTTACGACGACGGCCTGCTTCACTGTGAGGACGTATTCAGCACGAATCCAATCCGTGACGGGGAGCGCAAATTACAAGCGACGGCCCCCGAAAGAGCGTGAGGTATGTCCTCGCCCTCCACACTAAACCGATTGAAACCCCACGCCGTTCCCCTAACGATATTCTCGATTGCACTGTTCGTCACGAGCATTGTTCCCCCGCTCGTACTGGGTGCGGTGTCGACACGAACGTACGCCATTACAGCGGCGGTTCTGATCCTGGCCATCGGGTCGGTCCTGCCATATGCGCTGCTCGTCGCGTTCGGAACGATCCCGCTTCTGTATACCGGCCTCGCCAGTTACGCGGCGCCGCAACCGTCATCGGACGACACGTACTCGTTCTCGACGGTGGCAGCATTTCGCCATATCGTGGCTGGCGTTTCGTACGTGGTATGCGCTGGGATTGTCGGTGCCATCGGCTTCGGTGCGCAGATGGCAGCTCCCGACCAGAGTGCAGGGTTACAGGCAGCAATCTATGCCTCGGTTCCCGACCTCGGTGGGTTGCTGATTGCGGTCGCGTTCGTCGCTCTCCAGTTGTGGCGGGCCGACACCGCCCTTCGGACGCGCAACCGGGGAACGATCCTCGCCACGACCATACTCGGGCTGTTGATAGCCGTATCGCCACACGTAGCGTTCTGGGTGTTTTCGCGTGCTTCGTGACGAGGGGCCGTTCGTGGTGGATGCATGGTACAGCCAGGCATTCAGCCAGCAACGGTCTCGCCGTAGTCCTACCGTCTGGTATATGTCTGCCCGTCGATTGGACCAGCCATCTGTGCATTCACCCGGTCGTCTGCTCCGTCGTGATGAACCGAAGGCGATAGTCGTAGTAGACACCATTGTACCGGAGCATCTGTCGATCGTCCTAACTGGTGAAGGCGTCTTTCTTCACGTTTCCGTCGATATAGGCACGTTTGTGGAGCGTCCGTAACACCTCTCGATACCCCTCGGAATACGGATGTGTCTCACTGTAACTGTCCGTACGGGCAGACCCAAGCACGTCTCTGGCCGCTGCCGAGATGTCTTCACGATCGAACCGGGCGTCGACGAATTTCGCGCGAAGAATGGACTCCATGTGCGCGGGAGACTCCGCGACAGGTATCACGGTCGCTTTATAGACCGGTTCGTGAAACGTCTCGCGTGTGCCTTCAACCCGGTACGTGGTATCTCGATACCGCACGTACCCGGGAGCGCCATCGCCGAGTAACTCACTGGCTTCGATGCCCTCCTGCCGTCGATAGACGTAGCCGCCACGCTGTACCAGTCCCCATGGCACACCGCCCTCATTTCCGCGGGCACGAGCAGCGAAGTACGCGATTTTCACCGCACGCTGATCCGGTGCCGGAAGGTCGGCGGCGGCCATCGCGGTCGAGGACCCGGCGGGTTCCGTCCCCTCCTCGAACAGTCGGAGGACTGGGCGAGTGACAGTCGTTTCGTCCACAACCACGGAGCCAAGCTTGTAATATGTCCCGTCATGTCTGGTGTAGACTGGGTCATCGGGACTGGATCTGAATGGCGGATACGTCTGTGTGGTGTACGTATCGCCGTCGAGGGTGGTTTGAAACGCCGCTTCGTCTTCGTCCGGTCTCGTTTCCGAGAGGGTCCGTACAAAACTCTCGCGTAACGAGTCTTGCCCACGCGAGAGTGTCAGCCGAAGTGTCCGGGTCGAACGCTTCTCGAACACCTCGTTTGTGCCTCCGAGACTCGCACACCCTGCAGTTGCAGTCAAGACACCGAGGAGTCCGCCCGCGACCGCTTCACGGCGAGACAACGAGAATTCCGACATGTCTCATCGAACGCAAGATCCTTAGAAAAGGGTACTGATAGGTCAAAGAATCGTTTGCTCATGTACGCTCCGGCACCCGAGTGACGGATTGGAGAGAACGAAGGCTGTCCGTCCCGGTTCTGATCGTCGTCATCTCGCGTCCCACTGGCGATGAATAGTCGGTATCTCTCACTCTCTCCGCCGTGCAATTATTACGACGATACGATACAGTGATACACGTCGATCGTATCCCATACCGCAAGTAAACAATACCGTTCGATCGTTAGAAGGAGACGCCAGGGTCTCTCAGGCGTGCAATTCCGAATCGGTCAATCTGACCTGAGTCGATTCACCCGCCAACTCGGGAATATCCTCCCCTTCAGCAATTGCCTTCTCCAGTTTGACTCGATAGTTACCGCCAGCAGTGACGTGCAGATCGTCGGGGTGGAAGAACGACCAGTCCCGTTCGTCAAAGCGGACGCCGATACGTGCTGCAGCACCGAAATTCTGGGAAAAGAACACCAACGAAGCGACTTCTTCGCTGTCCAGATAGATCGGGTCTCCACTCGAGGATTTCGCCTCGATCGCATAGAAGGATTCACCGTTTCCCGCGAGCACGTCGGGCAGGTCCCGGTCGGTCGCACTCCCGGAGGCCGGGGCTCTCATGACGGCGAATCCGGCTGCATCGAGGCGGTTGACGAGTTCCCGTTCTCGGCGTTCGCCCTTTCGATTCGCCATTATTGGTGTTAATTTGTCACTCGGAAGTAAACACTATTATAGCGGGTCGAAAGTGAAAGTAAACGGCGGCATACTGATGCCCGACTCTTCTGACTCATAGAATAGAATCCACTCGAATCGTTACCCGAGTACCATTCAAAGCCGGTGACGGCCCCGGTATCGTCCGGACAATCTGGCATCCGGACATACCTGGTTTTCCCTGTCGGGACGTCTTGGAGTTTGTAGTCGAGGAGCCACCAGAACGATATATTATACAATCCCGTTCTGGGTTTTCTCCCTGTCGCGACAT
>JBDGTL010000016.1:0-13602 GCA_042216905.1 Halodesulfurarchaeum sp. | reverse complement strand
ATCAACTGTGAGTTAATTAAGTATAATCAACTGTGAGTTAATTAAGTATACCGAATACCGACGTGTAGATAGTTATACAATATTTAATATATATTAATATATTTTAACCTATCAATTGTATTCTAACAATTAATTTTATAATTTAATCCCCATTTTTAGTTCCGTATACATTTCAAGATTTATTCTAAAATTTAATACCGGTATTTGTTTCTTTGTATTTCAAAAATTAAACTAATATTTAATTCTTATATTCATATTTAATTTTTTATTACCGGTAATATAGTGTTTTATCTTATTATTTCTATCCTGTTATATTTTTATATTATTTTTGTATTTTATTTAATCTTTATTCATTGTAATTATAGATCCTATTCGTATATAACCCTTTTTTATGTATTTAGATGTTTCGTCCGACTGACCTTCCTCGACCACCCGGCACGGTCCGAATCACTATCACGGTAATTATTACCCACCGGCCGATAGAGGGATTCATGTTCGAGGCCGATTCCGTCTGGAGGTTCACGGCAGCCGACTCGATCGCATTCGGGAAGGGAGCGGCGGACGAACTGGGCGATCACCTGCTCGAACGCGACGTCGAGACCGCATTGGTAGTCTGCGATCCCGGAATCGCCGACGCCGGAATCGTGGAGGACATCACGGCCGGGGACGCGGTCGAATACGAGCTGTTCGACCGCGTGGAGCCCGAACCCCCGAAGTCGGTGTTCGAAGAAGCAGTCGAGTACGCCCGGGACGTCGACCCGGACGCCATCGTCGGTGTCGGCGGCGGGAGTTCGATGGACGTGGCGAAAACCACCGGGATCGTCGCCGCTCACGGGGGCGAGATCATGGATTACGTGGCAGAACCGACTGGTGAGGGAAAACCCGTTCCGGGCCCCGGAATTCCGACGATCGCCATGCCGACCACTGCCGGGACCGGGTCTGAAACGACACCGGTCTCGGTCGTCTCGTTGCCCGAGCGCGACATGAAGGTCGGTATTTCGAGCGTCCACCAGTACCCGGACCTCGCCATCGTGGATCCCCTCCTGACCGTCTCGCTGCCGCCGGGACCGACGGCGGCGTCCGGGATCGACGCCCTGGCGCACGGGATCGAGGCCTACGTTACGCGGTCCTTCGACGCGAAAGAACGCCCCGACACGCCGGCCGATCGGCCCGATTACGGCGGCCGGACGATCCTCACCGATCAACTCGCACGGACGGCGATCGAACTGGTCGGGAACAACCTGCAATCCGCCGTCGACAACGGCGAGGACGTCGAGGCTCGGCGGAACATGTCCCTCGGGAGCCTGCTTGCGGGCATCGCCTTCTCCAACGCCGGACTGGGCGCGACGCACGCAATCGCCATGGCGGCCGGGGCCGAACACCATACCCCACACGGCGAGACCGTCTCCGCGGTCCTTCCGGCCGTCATGCGGCACAACGCTCCGAGTCGGCCGGACCGTTTCGAGGAGATCGCAACCGTCCTCGGGGTGGACACAGCCGGCCTCGACCAGCGCGAGGCCGCCGAAGCCGCCGCGACGGCCGTGGAGGAACTCGCCGACGACGTCGGACTTCCAGACGGCCTCTCCGATTTCGGTCTCGAGGAGGAGGATGTCGATCACCTCGCCGACCGGACAATGGACCTGCAACGGCTCCTCGTGGGTAACCCGCGGCGCGTAACGCGCGAGGACGTCGTTTCGATGTGTCGAGAATCACTCTAAGTGTCCTCGTAGCCGCCTTCCTCCCCGACCCCTCCCCGCTCATCGAATTTCGTTCAATAGGGCGTGTGGGAAATCCGATCTGCCGCCGGGACCAGGCGTGCCCAGTCGTGATAGGTGAGTGCCGAGTGCCAGTGCCCGGTTACCATCGCCAGGCCGATGATGAGAAAGATGGCTGCAACGAGGGCGATGCCAACTGACCGGGGTTTCACGTCGAGGGGTCCGAGTGAGTACGTGAGCGCGGACCTGGGACAGGCCCGGAGACACTCGCTACACCTGGTACATTCGAGTGAATCTACCGTGTCTGCGGACTGGACGTCGACGTAGTTGGGACACGCCGTCGTACAGAGGCCACAGTCGTCACACGCGGATGGATCCCGCGACACGTCGACCGTCGCGGGGCTGAGAAACCCGATGAGACTCAGGAGGGCTCCGTAGGGACAGAGGTACCGGCACCAGGCGTTCTGGACCACGAGCGAGGCGACCCCCAGGACGCCGAGGACGGCGATTGCCGTTGGCCCCAGGGAGAGCCAGAACTCGAGCATCTTCACGGCCGCCACCTTGTTGTACGGCGAGGAAAGAAATGCGAGGGCCGCAGTGCCCGAGAAGTCAATGAAGACCACCTTGATGAAGAACGCGAGAAGCAGGTACTTGATCGATCGGAGCGCCCAGTCGACGTATTTCGGGGGTTCGATCTTCCGGTCGGCGATCCGGATCCCGAGTCGGCCGAGAGCCTCCTCGAGGAGACCGATCGGACAGACCCAGGAGCAGACGCCCCGATGGAAGACCACTGCCGATCCGAGAACGGCGAGAAGAATCACCAGCGCCGCCGGGTGAACCCTGGTGAAAACCCCGGTCGCGATCCAGGCCTTGAGTGCCACCAGCGCGCTGATGGGGAGAAAAGCCTCGACACCCGCCGGCCGCGGGACGTACGGTGTGCCGTACCGGAAGTGAGACACCCACCTGACGTACTGCCAGCCGACGTATAGCAGGAGTAGCGCGATACCACCCTGTACTCCCCACCTGAGTTTCCTGGTGTCCATGGTATCACCCGAGACGCCTCGCGAAAGCACTCCCCCCTCCGAACGGTAATATCGGCGTCACGTCTGTCGATATGGCACGGACGGAATAATTCGTCGCGCTCGTTTTCACGTCGCCGGAACCACGAAGAACATGTTCGGGGAAACAGTGTCGAAGGCGGCCCGGAGTTCGATCTCGGATTGTACCGGCCCTCGACGTGGTTTCCCCATTCCTCTCCCCCCTCTTCCCATTAATCCGCGATTATTTGTCCACCCTCCAGTATATACTGTCGCCCGATCGAGCCGAAACCTCATTGAAACTGGACCATCGCCAATCGGTGATCGCAGTCGAGAATGACGCAGCAATAATCGAAACCATTCGTCCTCTGTCCCTTCCCCCCGTCACGTCGGCCTTCGTCCGGGGGGTCAATCGCCGTCGGGGCAGCTGACCTGATCCACGAGACTGGCTCACACGTCCTCAGGTTCCGGGGCAACGCCGCCTTCAGGCACGACTGTTTCCGTCTCGTCCTCGGGTTCGATACCCCCGTCGAGATCGAACTCGTCCCGGATGTCGCGAATCCGGTCGCGGATGTCGGCCGCCAGTTCGAATTCGAGGTTGTCCGCCGCCTCCGCCATCTTGGTCTCGAGGGCGTCGACGAGTTCGGCGGCTTCGGCCTCGTCGCTCGGCCCGGCCGCGGTGATGGATCCGGTGTCTGTCTTGCTCCCGGGAAGGTCCACGTCGCCGACTTCCTTCTCGACGGTTTTCGGCTCGACGTCGTGTTCCTCGTTGAACTCGATCTGGATCTGTCGTCGCCTTCGGGTTTCCTCGATTGCCGCTTCCATCGCCTCCGTCGTCTCGTCAGCGTACAGCACGACTTCGCCGTTCAGGTTCCGTGCGGCCCGCCCCATCGTCTGGATGAGGGAGGTTTGCGAGCGGAGGAATCCCTGCCGGTCTGCGTCGAGGATGGCGACGAGCGAGACCTCGGGGATGTCGAGTCCCTCCCGCAGGAGGTTGATACCGACGAGGACGTCGAACTCGCCGAGTCGAAGTCCGCGGACGAGTTCGTGTCGTTCGAGGGTATCGGTCTCGTCGTGCATGTACTCCACCGCCACCCCGGCCTCCTCGAGGTATTCTGTCAGGTCCTCCGCCATCCGTTTCGTGAGCGTGGTGACGAGTACCCGTTCGTCCCGGTCCGTCCGGTCGTCGATTCGCGAGAGGAGGTCGTCGATCTGGCCCGTCGCCGATTCGACCTCGATTGCCGGGTCGACGAGGTACGTCGGCCGCACGATCTGTTCGACGACCTGCTCCGAGACCGACCGCTCGTAGTCCCCAGGGGTTGCACTGACGTAGAGTGTTTTCCCGGTTCGCTCCTCGAATTCGTCGTACGTAAGGGGTCGGTTGTCGAACGCCGTCGGGAGGCGGAACCCGTTTTTCACCAGTGACTCCTTTCGGGACCGGTCACCCTCGTGTTGTCCCTTGATCTGGGGCACCGTCCGGTGGGATTCGTCGATGACGGTGAGGAAGTCCTCGGGGAAGTAATCGAGGAGCGTCGCCGGTGGATCGCCCCGGTCGCGGTCCGAGAGGTAGACCGAGTAGTTCTCGATCCCCGAGCAATACCCGGTTTCCCGGAGCATCTCGAGGTCGAAGGTCGTTCGCTCCTCGATGCGCTGGGCTGCGACCAGATCGCCCTCGCGCTCGAAGTGCCGGACTCGTTCCTGCATGTCCGACTCGATCTCCTCGATAGCCCGTTCGAGGAGGTCCTCCGGGTACGAGTAGTGCTCTGCCGGGTGGACAAGCACCGCCGGTTCCTCGGACTTCACCTCGCCCTCGAGCGGGTCCAGTTTCGTGAGGCGGTCGATTTCGTCCCCCCAGAACTCGACGCGGACGGCGAACCGGCCGTACATCGGGAAGATCTCGACCGTATCGCCGCGGACCCGGAAGGTACCCTGGGTGAAGTCGACGTCGTTTCGTTCGTAGTTCAAATCGACCAGGGAGGCGAGGAGATCCTCGCGGTCGACGGTCTGGCCCGCCTCGAGACGGATGGCCATATCTTCGTAGTTCGACGGGTCGCCGAGGCCGTAGATGGCAGATACCGAAGCGACGACGATGACGTCCTCGCGGGTCAGAAGCGATCGCGTTGCGGAGTGCCGGAGGCGGTCGATTTCCTCGTTGATGGAGGCGTCCTTGTCGATGTAGGTGTCGGTCTGCTCGACGTAGGCTTCCGGCTGGTAGTAGTCGTAATACGAGACGAAGTACTCGACGGCGTTCTCGGGGAACAGCTGTCGGAATTCCTCGTACAACTGGGCGGCGAGGGTCTTGTTGTGGGCGATGACGAGAGTCGGTTTCTGGATTTCCTCGATTACCCACGAGACCGTGTTGGTCTTCCCGGACCCGGTGACCCCCAGAAGCGTCTGTTTTTCCATGCCGGACTCGAAGCCTGATGCCAGTTCCTCGATCGCGTCTGGCTGGTCGCCGGCCGGGTCGAACGGGGCGTCGACCCGGAAGGCCCGTTCCGCGTCTGGCCGGTCGGGGGAGAGCGGTCCCGACGGTTCGCTCATCGGTGGGAGTCTAGCCGTCGACACACTTACGTTCGGGCTTTCCCGCTGTTTGGCCCCTCTCTTCTCGGCACAGTAGTCGAGTGGTTTTCAGGTGGTTCCGAGACGTCCGAAATCCGGTTGTATTTGATCGTTGAGACGTCCCAATTCGAATGTATTGTATTTTCCCACTCCAGTGTTCATGCGCATCTCTTGGCACTTTCGTTGTAATTTTGTTTTGTATTTTATTTAATACTATTATTCGTTTTTATCGTATAAATTAAAATTTTTAATAATGTTAAGTAATTTTTTTTTTTTTAATATTATGATGTGCGCAAGAATTGGTTATATATTTGGAAAATTTCGGTGCAGGACGGTACGAAAGGGTGATTGGAACGAAATCCGACGACCGGCCTCCGGGTGATACACGTTAGAGCAGTCCCAGGAAAGAGGGCCGAATCGCCCTGTGTTTTATGCTACCAACCATCGATAGAATACCCAATGAAGATCGGGATCATCGCTGTCGGGCAGG
Organism: Halodesulfurarchaeum sp.; assembly: GCA_042216905.1. GTDB lineage: Archaea > Halobacteriota > Halobacteria > Halobacteriales > Halobacteriaceae > Halodesulfurarchaeum. Next base: position 7,801 of record JBDGTL010000016.1, on the reverse strand, counting down.
CAGGGGGAAAGATAACGGACGCGATCCTGGAGTACGAGGTCCAGAACGACCTCTCGTTCGTCGTCGACGCGATGGCCGTGAACACGGCCGAGGCAGACCTCCTCGGTCTTCGTCGGGTTCCGGCGGAGCGCCAGGTCCTCATCGGGCAGAGTCGGGTGAAGGGACACGGTGCCGGTGCGGACAACGAACTCGGCGCCGAACTCGCTCGCGACGACCTGGAGGAGGTGATTGCCGCGTGGAACGAGGTCCCGCAGGTCGACATGGACGCGGTGCTCATTGTCGCCGCGCTGGGCGGGGGAACGGGATCCGGCGGCGCCCCGGTCATCGCCAACAGGCTCCGGGAATTGATCGCCGAACCGGTCTACGGTCTCGGAATACTCCCGACCGCCGGCGAAGGAGGTATTTACAATCTCAACGCGGCCCGATCCCTCCAGACGATGGTCCGGGAGGTCGACAACCTGCTCCTCTTCGACAACGACGCCTGGCGGCAACCGGGAGAGAGCCTCCAGTCGGGATACGCCCAGATCAACCAGGAGATCGCGAGACGCATTGGGGTCCTCCTGAGCGCAGGTGAGACCACGAATCCATCGCCGGACCAGGTGGTCGACGCCTCTGAAATCATCAACACCCTCGGCTCAGGCGGGATCACCACCGTCGGGTACGCGAGTTCCCAACTCGGCCGTGCGAGGCGGACGTTCGGCGGCGGATTCAAGAAAATCGGTCCAGTCGACGACACCGAGGCCATCTCGCGGATCATGAGTACCGTCCGACAGGCCGCCCTCGGTCGTCTCTCCATTGCGGCAGAACTCACGACGACCGACCGGGCGCTCTTCGTGGTCAGCGGCCCGCCCTCCTATCTCTCCCGGAAAGGGATCGAGGAGGCCCGATCCTGGCTCGAGGAGGCGACCGGGTGTCTCGAAATCCGTGCTGGGGACTATCCAATAGCCGAAACGGACTACGTCGGGAGCCTGGTGATGCTCGCCGGAGTCACCGACATCCCACGCGTGAAGGAATTACAGGCAATCGCGGTCGAGGCCAAACTCCAGATGGGAGAGCGAGACGCGGTCCACGCTGAGGCACTGGAGCACCTCCTCTCCGGCGACGACGAGATCGAACCGCTATTCTGACCGGAAACAACGGCTGGTGGCGTGAACCGGGTTGGTCGAGTCGAAACGTGGAGAAAGTCGAAACGGGGGAGAAGAATATCGGACGACGGGGAAACGAAGTGTTGGGTGCGAGGTGCGGACAGTGGTTTCCGAGATGACGGGGGACACTCAATAACTCAATCGATTCGGGAGCAATGGTTCCATCGATTCGGGAGCAATGGTTCCATGGATTTGGGAGCGATGGTGCCGTCGATTCGGGAGCGATGCTGCCGTCGATTGTCGGGGCCTGTCACCCCATCCACATGAAAGGGTAGGACGACCGAGAAGCGAAATCTGGCGGTCTCGATTGGCCACCGGGAACCTGAATTCTAGCTGTCGATGCAATTGTATGGTTCCCATTTCCCAATACGAGCACTCAGGCGACGTTCCCCGTCCCGGAGAGAAATCAAACCCGACGTGCCCCTCAAGGATACGGTCAAGAAACGACACGTCCCGTTTGGGAAACAATAGGGAAGTAATGAAGGAGTGATGGGGAAGTGATGAAGGAGTGATGGGGAAGTGATGAATATTATCCAGAAAATAATATGTACGTGACGGGCCTCGTCCAGAGCGCGTTGTGCGGATTGCTCAGTGTATCGACGGGGATTCACTCCGGGGCGTAATCAGTCAGCGCTCGATCCCGTTTCGATCGGTGCCCCGATGAGATTGCCCCATTCGGTCCAGGACCCATCGTAGTTCCTGACGTCCTCGAAGCCGAGGAGTTCCGAGAGTGCGAACCACTCGATGGAGGCGCGTTCGCCGACCCGGCAGTAGGTAATCGTGGATTCGTCACCGGTCACCCCGGCCTCAGCGTAGAGGTTTCGCAGTTCCTCCTGGCTCTTGAACGTCCCGTCGTCGTTTAGCACCGATGCCACCGGGACGTTCGAGGCGCCGGGGATGTGCCCGCCACGCTGGGCAGTCTCGTCGAGGCCCTCGGGTGCGATGACGTCACCTGAGAACTCCTCCGGCGAACGGACGTCGACCATCGGGAGGTTGTTCTCGATGGCGTTCTCCACGTCGTCCCGGTAGGCGCGGATCTTCTCGAACGGGCCCCGTGCCTCGTACTCACGGGCCGGAAAATCCGGTTCCTCCGTCGTGAGCGGGTAATCGTTCTCGACCCAGTACTCCTTTCCCCCGTCGAGTACCCGGAGGTCCTCGTGACCGTAGTAGGCGAACTCCCAGTAGGCAAAGAGGGAGAACCAGTTGGCGATCCAGCCGTCGCCGTAGAAGACGACAGTCGAGTCCTCGTCGATGCCGGCCTCGCCGAGGAGTTCCTCGAACTCGTCCGTATCCAGGATGTCACGCTCGGTTTCGTCGGAGAGGTCCTCGTCCCACTGGAACCCGATCGCGCCCGGAATGTGCCCGTCGGCGTACCGCGACGGGAAGTCCGAATCGGGCGATTCAGGACTGTTCACCTCGACGAGTCGGTACGCCGGATCCTCGGACTGGAAGTCCTCGAGTCTGTCGGACACCCATTCTGCGGACACGAGTGGGTCCGGTTTCGACGATTGCTGGGTCATGGCACACACACGTTCGGCCTGCTCCCAATTAAGCAGGGGTCTCACGGCGATTCCGACCGGGAAGTGTCAGACCACAGTAAGGGGCGAAGCGTCAGCACGCCGAGGGGTGAGCCGGGCCCCCATGGTGAATGCTCCAAAGTGACGAACCGGCCGATTTTCGGCGTGGTAGTCCGTCGTTCCATTCCTTTTCAGCCCGTTCCATATTCCGCTCGCCCTTTCGATATTCATCCCGCCCGTTCCATACTCCTCCCCCCACGCGACGAGCGTCGACTCACATCCATTATCCCCCCGTCACCGAATCGATTCAAGTTGTTCGAATGATTCCGCGACGAGTGCGACGGCGAGGGGGCCGGCGATGATTCCCACGGGTCCCACGGTCAGCAAGCCACCGACGAATCCGACGAAGTAAAGCGTCCCGGGCAACTGCCCCGTTTCCCGGGCCAGTCGAGGGCGGACGGTGACGTCGGGAAGCCAGGCGACGAGAACACCGCCGACCACCAGGACGAGGAGTGCGGCGACGGAGTTTCCGACGGTGATATGAAAGATCGCCAGTCCGACGACGAGGATCGACGGGCCGACGATCGGGAGGAACTGGAGCATCCCGGAGACGACGGCCAATGTGAGGAAGATATCGTACCCCAGGAGGTAGAACACCGGAAGTGCCACGACGAACGTGGCTACCGCCGTCGCGACCTGGAGGACGTAGAGGGAGAAGAGTGTGGTATTCACCCGGGTAGCGAACGAAGACGCGACGTCTCGGTACTCGGTGGGAACGACAGCAAGGACTGCCTCCTCGACTGTTTCGTGTCCGATTAGCAGGGCGAATACGACGAACGCGAACACCGTTAATTTGAGGGAAAGCGCTGGAAGCGCCGCGGCCACCTGGAATCCGAGCATGGCCATCCATCGACCGACCTGGTCGAGAGCGGCGGCGGTATCGAGGACGTAGACGACATCCACCAGTCGGATTTCGACGGTGTCCGGGAGCGTCCGGACGAACGTGAGGACCGGGATCCGTCGCCTGTACAGTAGATATCCAGTGATACCCAACAGGGCCGACAGTCCGATCACCGAGGCCCCCGTCGAGACGACCGCGGCCCAATTATTCGGAACGCCCTGTTCTCGGAGGTAATTCTGGAGGGGGAGCAACACGTACGCGACTGTCGCCGCGAAAAAGACGGTCCAGACGACGTCAGCCAGGACGAGGGTTGCGAGGAATACCGACGCGAGGAGGATGCCGAGGAGGACTCGACGGCGTTCCGGAGTCACCGACAGGAGATATTGCGCCTGCCGACAAAACCCTTCTCACTATTGACGTGAATCACGTATCGATGGAATCGAAGCAATCCAAGGGGTACGGCCGGTAATCCAAGGGGTACGGCCGGTCTACGCCGAAACCCTGGCCGAGTCATCGACGGTAACAACCTCGTCACTACCGCATCACAATACCCGTCATTATCTAATCACTACACGCGCCTCTCTCGAATCGCAATACACGCGTCTCTATATAATCCCGGTACCCTCGTCACTAGCGAATCAATTGTCTCCTTCTCACGGTCGAACTGCCCCGCACCGTTACACTGTCCTGTTTGCCAGATGTGCCACAGCGTCGAGGGGAACCGTACCCCCAGGGAGAAAAGAAAATCAGCGCACACAGCATGTCCGTACCGGAGTCGGTCCACAGTGTGGGATTTCCGGAACGAGGGCAAACCGACAACGAAATACCTGTCCGGACTCGACAGATCGAAATCACAGACTGATGGTTCGGGATGTACATACCGGGGACGACCGGAACAGCGGAGAACGGCCCGAGGGTACACCGGGGTTTTACGACCGCGTGTCCCGGAAAAGACCGTGTCCGTACCAGTACGGATTTCACGCCGGGACGGAGAGGGTAGGATTGTGCACCGCCGCGACGAAAGGACCGGATGCGTTCCGAGAAGCGGGACCATAGCCCCGTTGGTGTGAAATGGAAAGCGCTCTCATCGCACTGGTCGGGATCGCGACCATCGCATCGTTTCTCATGGCCTGGGCCCTGGGTGCGAACAGCAACTCGCCCCCGTTCGCCCCTGCCATCGGAGCCAATGCGATTTCGACGATGCAAGCAGCGTTCCTGATCGGGATCCTCGCCGCGCTGGGCGCAATCACACAGGGTGGCGCCATTTCGGAAACGGTCGGGAGCCACCTCATCGACGGTGTATCGATAACCCCGCTTGCCGCGACTGCAGGATTGCTGACGGCTGCAGGGTTCATGGCCTTCGGAGTCCGAACTGGCTACCCGATTCCCGCTGCCTTCTCCGTCACGGGGGCCATGGTCGGCGTCGGTCTCGCACTGGGTGGTAATCCAGCGATGGATACCTACAGACGACTGGGTCTCTTCTGGATCCTGGTCCCGCCCATGTCGGGCGGAACCGCGTACCTCACCGCCTCATTACTCCGACGCGAGGACATTCCCGAGACCGTCGGTGTCCCCTTGCTCGCAGCGATTGTGTCCGGCATCGTCGCCAATATCCCACTCGGGATAATTCCATCGGGTCCACAGGCGGCACAGAGTTCGATCGCGGGATTCTTCTCTCGCACGATCGGATCACAGCCAGTATTCGGGTTCGACGTCGTGACCGTGCTCGTCACCCTCGCGTTCGCTGCGGGTGGGTTTTATGGCATTCGTTACCGGATGCAGGACTCCATCGAGGCCGGAATTCGGACGTTCCTTATCGTCCTCGGCAGTGTCGTTGCCTTCTCCAGTGGGGGAAGCCAGGTGGGACTCGCCACCGGGCCGCTCGAGCACCTCTTTCGGACCCAACTGGGTCTTCCCGACATCGTCCTCCTCACGCTCGGTGCCGTCGGAATCCTCGCGGGGGCGTGGATGGGGGCACCCGTTCTCTTGCAGGCCACGTCGCGGGAATACGCTCAACTCGGGACCAGGCGGTCGATCGCCGCTCTGGTTCCCGGGTTCGTGATCGCCCAGATCGCGATCGCCCTGGGGATCCCGATATCATTTAATAATATCATAATCTCCGGCGTCATCGGTGGCGGATTGGCCGCCGGGAGTGCGGGTGTTTCCCGGCGCAAAATCGGCGTCACGCTGGTGTTCTGGGTCCTGACGCTGATATCCTCGATTATCGTCGGGTTCGTGGTGTATCGCGGGTTGTCGACGGTCCTCGGTGTCGCATAGCCGAAGTGGCTTTCGGGGTCGCATAGCCGAAGTGGTCCTCGTATCACATAACTGAAGTCAGCGCGAGAGAGTGATTTTCACAGATCGATCCCGACCGGATGAAACGACCTCCCTCCTCCCCCCGACCGTGAAGGGCGATCCGTCACGCCGACCGGACGATACTACGGGACGACGCCGACCGTGAGGAGCGTTCCGTAGGTCCGATATCGCTCGACCATCTCCTCTCGTGTTTCGAACTCGTCCGTCGGGAAATCGGATTCCTCGGGGATGTCGACAATCCGGTCGGGGATGGTGTCCTGTTCGGCGACGTGCATACCCGCCTCCCGAAATGCCTCGCGGTAGGAGTGTCGGTCCCAGAGCGTCATCTCGACGTCGACAGTGTCCTGCCAGTGATGGGTGTGGGAATTCTCCTCGAAGAAATTGACCGCACAGTAGAACGTACCACCGGGACGGAGCACCCGTCGGAGCTCCTCGAGTGCCCGAATGGGATCCCGGGCGTAGTAGAAGGCCTCCATCGAGAAGGCGTGATCGATAGCGTCCGACGCGAAGGGGAGGAACTCGAAGTCCGCGATGCCGAACGCGATATCAGGATCGTCCGTGTACTCCCTCGCGTTGTGAACCATTTCGGGAGAGCCGTCGATACCGTACCCCCGGTGGATTCCCCGCTCCCCGAGGGCCCGGAGTGCGTATCCGCTTCCCGTTCCGAGGTCGAGGACTGTGTCGTTCGGTTCGACCGGCATCCTGGCCAACGCGTGTTTCGCCGTATGCCAGTGGCGTTCCTCCATCCCGCGGTCGCGGCCATCAGCAGCCCAGGCGTCGAACTCCTCCCGAACGGTCATGGCGCCCGAAACGGGAGTGGGAGTGAAATCCCTGACGAATCGCTCTGTCCGTTTCCCTGGGACCAGCCCCGTTCGTCTTCGAACTGTCGTGCCCCGTTCGTCTTCGAACTGTCATTCACTCCTCTTCGTCGAGCAAGAAGGAGAGGTCTGAGTCCTCGTCTCCGCCGTCCGCCGGGATGCGGTTCGATTCCGGCGCGCGGAACATGTCGACGGCCCCACTCCGGTCCCAGCGGGAGTCCCGATCCCTGGAGTCCCGCTCCGTTCCCGTGACTCCCGTGACGATGGCGAACATGACGACGAACACCCCGATTGCATACACCAGACCGACGACCGGCGCGATCGTGGCGAATCTGAATGGGAGCCCAATGGCGATTCCGGCCAGCGAGAGGAGGACGCCAGCCAGTCCAACGAGTCGTGTTCGTTCCACGTCGGTAACCGTCGTGAGAGTCACGGCCAGGACGACTGGGGGAATGGTCCCGGCAGTCACAAAGGCGATCTGTGAGGCCCCCGCCGGTGGAACTCCGATGTCCACCAGCACGCTCGACCCGACTCGGGCCACCCCAATCGTCAAGAGTGCCAGACCAGCGAGGAGCACCGCGAGACCGATCACCAGCGGGAGAATCCCACCGTTATCGCCACTGCGATATACCGCCCTCAGATCGGCCATTCGAATTGTGGTAGTACTGGACGTGACAAATAACCATGGGACCGCGTGTGCCGATCGTCTGACACGGATTTATGGTAATTAGGTCCACACGTACGATCGATGGGGACGACGGTTCGGCTCCTGATACGAACCGGAATCGTCGGATCCTGGGCTGTCATATTCGGATTCGCAATCGTGGTCGTCGTCCAGCGATTACTCGATCTGTTCTCGAAACACCCAGAGACGCCGACTCACAGCCCGCTATCGGCAGGTACTGTCCCCCTCATTGGTTCCTTCACCGACGTACTTGCTGTACTCTACGATGGTGGCCTTCTGAGCGTAGTAGTCGGAGCCCTCCTCGTCATCGTCGGGTGGTACCAGATTCTCAGACTCCCCTGAGACGGATTTTTGACAGTTCTCTCCTCCCCCGAGACGGATTCCCACTCGGACGCCGGTCACTGGTTTCCGACTCCGAG
>JBDGTL010000040.1:0-13615 GCA_042216905.1 Halodesulfurarchaeum sp. | reverse complement strand
ATTGTATAGTATTATTATATAGTCCCATTGTATAGTATTATTATATAGTATTATTGCATAGTATTATTTTATAGTCCCATTGTATAGTATTATTATATAGTATTATTGTATAGTATTATTGCATAGTATTTTTTACTGCCAATATTCTCCGATACCCTTCCCACGTTACCCCACGCACCTATCCCTCCGGTTCCCGTGGCATGGCTCTCGTTCCCATAACATATAGGACACTGAGGCGGCCATGCGGAGATAGATGAGCACCTCGAACGAGATTCACACGACCCACGTCGGCAGCCTCCCACGATCGAGTGCGGTCCGGGAAATGCTGGAACAGCAGACTGAACTCGACTCGCCTGCGTTCGACGAAGCCGTCACCGATGCCGTCAGGGAGGTCGTCCGGAAGCAAGCCGAGGTGGGACTCGACATCGCCAACAACGGCGAACAGAGCCGACTCTCTTACTCCGTCGACGTGACGAACCGGTTAGCGGGATTCGGAGACGAGGTCGTGGAACGTGACCGGCCCGCTGATCTGGACGACTTCCCCGAGTATGCCGACGACCTCCTCGGTGAGACTGACAACATCGGGGGACCGATCGCCACCGGCCCCATCGAATACGTCGGGGAAGACGCCCTCCGGACTGAAATAGAGCGGTTCGAAGGAGCGATCGAGGACGAAGGTGTCTCGTTCGCGGATCGGTTTTACACCGCCCCGTCTCCCGGTGCGGTTCTCCGGTTCACGGAGTCGACCTACCACGAGTCCACGGAAGCCTACCTATTCGATCTGGCCGATTCCCTGAACACGGAGTACGAATTGATCGTGGAAAGCGGCATGCAACTGCAGATAGACGCTCCAGATCTCCTCGCGGGGTTCACCATCACGTACAAGGAATCGACTGCCGAGGAGTTCGCCGAGCACGTGGGAACCTACGTCGAGGCGATCAACCGGGCGCTCCGCGGCATCGACAGCGATCGAATCCGACTTCACGCCTGCTGGGGGAACTATCCTGGTCCGCACCACCACGACGTCCCGCTATCCGCCGTCATCGAGGAGTTCTACGAGGCGGACGTAAGCGGACTGGTGGTCGAATCCGCGAATCCCCGACATCAGCACGAACACGAGACGTTCCGCGAATACCCTCTTCCCGACGGGTGGACGCTTATCCCGGGGGTCATCGACGTCAAGACGAACATCGTCGAACACCCGGAGGTGGTCGCCGACCGGTTGGAACGCTTTGCCACCGTCGTCGATGACCCCTCGAACATTGTCGCGGCTCCGGATTGCGGGTTCGAAACGGTCGTGTCCGGTGCAAACGCGGTCCATCCGTCGATCGCATGGAAGAAACTCGAGTCGCTGGTCGAGGGAGCGGAACTCGCCTCAGAACGACTGTTTGACTGAACAGCAGGTCCATTCTGACCCTGACAGACAGACGGGGAAACAGCGCGATTGCCCGTCCCATCCACGCCACTGGCGTTTGAATAGTACGGAATGATGCCACTAATGAGAGGGAATTTTTCGCGTACAGTTCGGACGCCAGACAGCGACTTCGCGCTCAAATGTCTCGAAATCGATATAGGCCGGATTCCGAATAGCTGTGGTGTCCGTGACGGTCCGTGACTCTTCCATCGGTCCCGGTCCGTGATCACGAACGCGTTTTCCCGGGACCGCCACCCAATAATTGGCACGTACAATACGAAATATTCCGACCATCCGGACGCCGATCGACGAGGTGGACCCGTTCGAAGCGATCACGACACGGCACGAAAATGCAGACGTCAGCCGCTCGAACGGGAAAATCACGTTCGCTACTATCAATCGCCATGATAGGTGCCAACGAAGGTTTTATGCTGGTTTTTCTGTATACCCAAAACGGGTCCATGACGAAGCCAACCCGACGACAGATCCTATACGGAACGAGCGCCGCCATAGCGTCGAGTCTCGCAGGGTGTGCGGGAGGCGGTGGGGGCGGCGATGGGACGACGCCAGCAGACGGGGAAACGACTACCGCCGCGGAATGCAGCGGGTCCACCTATACTGTGGGGTACGGGGACTACAAGACCCAGGTGTGCAGCGATACGTTCCCGAACAAACTCTACGTGTACGCCGTGCAGTCCGGGTGGTCGAACTGGCCGGCGATCATGAAAGCGTTCAAGCAACAGTACGGGGTGAGTTTGAACGACGACGACCGGTCGTCGGGGGAAGCCCTGAAGGACGCCCGCGCGCACGCCCAGAACCCGACGCACTCCGCGTTCAATGGCGGGTACACTTTCGCCGTGCAGGCGATGAAGGACGGTCTCACCAAAGCCTACAAACCCGAAAACTGGGATAAAGTCCCGGATAAATTAAAAACGGATAACGGGCATTGCACTGCCACTCGCCGGATGACGACGGCCGTCACGTACCGGAAAGACATTTACGAAAAACGAGGGCTGTCGAAACCACAGACGTGGGAAGACCTGCTTCACCCGGACATCATGAAGGACATGGCCCTGCAGACGCCGATCGCGGCCGTCGGACTCGCTAGTGCGCTCTCGGTCAACAACGCCCGAGGAGGGAGTCTCGACGACGTCCAACCAGTCATCGACTACTACAAGAAAATTCAGCAGGGCGGCGCGGAGTTCACCGACAACTTCCTCGCCCAGTTCACGAAGGGGGAATACTCGACTTTCATTCGATACGACTACTCGGGCCTGGACCTGAAGTACAACAATCCGAACCTCAGCGAAGAGCAGGTCGGTGTTGCACTATTGAAGGGGAAAAACGGGAACAAGGGTGCGTTCAACCAGCCCTACGGCTACGCCATGCTGAAGGGTGCACCGAATCCGGGCGCCGTCAAACTGTTCATGGACTACGTCCTCTCGCTCGAGGGACAGCGGAAGTTCCTGGACGCGTTCGTCAGGCCGATACGGGCCCCGGAACTGGACATGCCCCCGCAGTTCCCGCCCCAGAGTCGGTACCAGGAGACCCAGTTCCAGGTCGATTACACAACGCTCGTCGAGAAACAGCAGAGTATCATCCAGGAAATCATGCGAGGCGCCGGGCTGTAAGCAATGGCCAGCGACGTCGAGGTCGTCGGTAGCGATGCCTTCAGTCGCGTCCGCTCGACCGCCTTCCACCTGGTATTCCCTCGGACGGAACGACAGCGTGAGATCCGCCGGATCGTCATCCTCGGCCTCCCGTTTCTCGCGCTCTTGTTGTTCTCCGGGGTCTTTCCGCTCCTCGAGATGTTCCGGATCAGTTTCTCTGAGCGACAACTCGTCACCGAGGGATTCACGCTCGAAGCGTATCGGACGGTCTTCTTCGACCCGTATTACCGGAATGTCGCGTTCAACACGCTCTGGTTCGGTGTCGCCACGACGCTCGCCTCGATCGGAATCGCCGTCCCCGTCGCCCACGCACTGGAGAAGTACGACCTCCCGGGCGAGTCGGTCATGGTCACCATACTGTCCTTTCCGAATAGTCTGCCCGGCATCGTGGCGGCGTTCATGATCATCGTTCTCTTCGGCAACTCCGGGCTCATCACGAACGTACTCGCATTCTTCTCGGGGCAGTCTGCGATCGATCTCGCCATCGCGACCAGCGTGTCGGGACTGTTCTTCGCGTACCTGTATTCGATGATACCGCGGGCGCTGTTGTTGCTCAGGGGGACCTATGCCGAGGTGAACACCGCCGCCGAGGAGGCCGCACGGAGCCTCGGGGCGACCCCGTTCGAGACCTTCCGCTACGTTACCCTCCCTCAGATAAAACCGGGGTTGATCGGAGCCTTTATACTGGTGTTCCGGACGGCGCTGGCCATCTTCGGGACGATCCTCATATTGAAGAGTCTCCTCGTCTGGACCCTGCAGATCAACCGGGAGATCTCACTCGGGTTCAACATCGCCCAGGCGTCGGCGCTCGCCTCGGTCTGGTTCGTCTTCGTGTTCCTCTTCACCTTCCTCGCACTCCGGTACACCAGTGCGGAGGTGAGCATCTGATGAGCACGAAATTCACACGGGGCAGTCTGTCCGCGAGTTTCGGGCGCCCGTTCGTCACGCTGATTCTTATTGCGACACTCGTATTCCTCGCACTGCCGGTCTTCGCGACGTTCATCAGTTCGTTTGCGGCCGAGTGGAGTGGGGTGATCCCCACGGGTTTCGTGACGCTTTCGAACTGGCACGACGTCATCGTGGGGACTGGAATCGGCGCACAGCGATCGGTCGGTTCGTCACTCTTTTACAGTGCCGGCCTCGCGCTGGGCGGGGTCGTCATCAACTTGATCGTGGGCGTCCCGATCGCGTACGCGGTCTCGCGGTATGACTTCTGGGGACGGGACATGGTCAACCTCTTCGCCATCCTTCCGCTTGCACCGGGGATTATTCTCGGGATCGCCTTCCTTCGCACGTACCCCGAACTGTCGACGACCGGAATTGCACTCGTCATCGGGTACTCCCTGTTGAAGGCACCGTACATGGTGATGGCCGTCCAGTCGAGTTTCCAGTCGATGGACCTCCGTCAGATCGAGGAAAGTGCGCGCTCGCTTGGGGCGTCATGGCCCCGGACCTTCCTCACCATTATCGTCCCGAACGCCAGGACGGGCATCATCGCGGGGTCGATCATCTCCTGGACGCTCGCGGCGGCTGAATTCAACTTCTCGTACATCGTCTTCTCCCGGGGGACGCCGCCCCTGTCGCTGTTCCTGTTCAAGAACATCACGAACGCCTCGTTCCTGAACGCCGCCGCTGCCGTTTCCGTGTTCTTCTTGCTTATCGCGGTCGTTACCATCTCGCTACAGATCGTCGGCCATCGTGGAACAATCAAGAGGGTATAATCGTGGCAGAAGTCACACTCGAGAACGTTACAAAGGAGTTCGGACGCGAAACGGCAGTCGACGACGTCGACCTCTCGGTCGAGGACGGTGAAATCCTGGGGGTCGTGGGGCCATCGGGGTGTGGAAAGACGACGACGCTCAGGACGATTGCCGGATTCGAGACGCCCACCGAAGGCAGGGTACTGTTCGACGGCGACGACGTCACTCACGTTCCGCCCGAACAGCGGAACGTCGGGTTGGTCTTTCAGAGTTACGCCCTGTTCAACAACATGACCGTGCTCGAAAACGTCGCGTTCGGGCTCAAGATGGAAGGGGTCGAAACATCCGAACGGCGAGAACGAGCGCGGGACTTGCTCGACCTCCTCGACATTTCCGATATCGAGGACAGGAGTCCGGACACTCTCTCCGGCGGCCAGCAACAGCGAGTCGGCCTCGCCCGTGCCCTGGCAATCGAACCGGGAATCCTCCTGCTCGACGAACCGATGACCGGTCTCGACGCGAAACTCAAACATCGATTGCAGCGAGAGATCGGATCCCTGCTGGACGACCTTGGGGTCACGGCACTCTACGTGACACACGACCAGGAGGAGGCGATGGTGATGTGCGATCGGATCGCGGTCATGAACGACGGGGAAATCGAACAGGTCGGCACCGCCCGGGAAATCTACGAGACGCCGGCGAACGATTTCGTGGCGGACTTCGTCGGGTCCGCGAACCTCTTCGACGGCGTCCTCGAGGATGGGATGCTGGATTTGGGGTTCGGCGACCTCGAAATCGAGGATCCCCCGCTACTCGAGGGGAAGGTCCGGGTCCTCGTCCGACCCCAGGACATCACGGTTGGGGAAGGTGGTGTCGAGGTGGACATTCAGGAGTTGTACTACGTCGGAGAAGAAATCCAGGCCGTCGGGACCTTGCCGGACGGGCAGGAGTTGACCTTCGTCCTGGATTCCTCGACGCAGCATCTGAGCACCGGTGATACTGTGAACATCGACATGGATGGCGACCGAATTCACGTCATCGAGTCCGGACACGAGGATTCCTCGTCCGTCGATGAATAGCAACTGCGTCGGTTGGGGGTACCCTCATGATCGTCGACAGTCACGTGAAACCCCGTGGGGCGGTGTCACTCGATGACCTACGAGGCGGCCCTGGTCGATCTGGACGGGACGGTATACCGGGGGGAGCGGGCGACCGATGGTGCCGAAACCGGAATCCGCTCGCTCAGGGACGCTGGAATCGTATCCCTGTTCCTCTCGAACAACCCAACGAAACGACCCGCGGCGTACCGCGACAAACTGGCCGAACTCGGGATCGAGACGACGACCGATCGCATCCTCAATTCGGTGGTCGTCGCGGGGAAGTTTCTCGCCGCCAATCACGCGGGCGAGCCGGTCTACGTTATCGGCGAACAGCCACTGATCGAGGAGTTAGGGGATGTCGACGTGACCGTAACCGAGGACCCACTTCGGGCGTCCGTGGTGTTGCTATCGCTCGATCGCTCCTTTCACTACGATCACCTTACCGACGTCCTCACCGCCGAGAAAGCGAATGGACCGCCACTGTACGCCACCAATCCCGATCGAACCTGGCCAATCCAGGGACGCGAAATTCCGGACTGTGGCGCGATCATCGGGGCCGTCGAAGCCATGCTGGACCGCGAAATCGACGCAGTCATGGGTAAACCGTCCCAGACAATGGTCGACGTGGCCATGGACCGACTCGGGGCCGAACCCGAGACCAGTCTGATGGTCGGCGACCGGCTCGAGACGGATATCGTCATGGGGAACGCGGCAGGAATGACGACCGTGCTCGTTCTAACTGGGGTCACCAGCCGGAGCGACCTGGCCGGTTCGTCGGTCCAACCGGATCACGTCATCGACTCGCTCGCTGACATCAATTCGATCCTGTGAGATTGAGCGGAACCGACAGACTGGTTCTCGTTTGGTAAGGAGAGGGGGAGTGGGTATGTGTACGTACCATCAAGACGAGTTCGGCGAAGTGACGTGAACCGATGGCGGATGGGCCCGGACGGTGACCAGTCCGCAGGTTGCTGTCGCGCCTGTGTATTCCGTCAATACCCTCCGATAGGCGATCCACCATCCACTCGGAAAATCTAATTTCTCTCGTTATTATTATATTATTTTGTTATTTTTATTTTTATTAATATATTATTTTATTTTTATTATATTATTATTAATATTTATATTTTACTATTTTAGTATATTCTATTCTATTATATTAATTCAAACTCCTTTATATTGTAATCTATTATAATATATTATATTATGTCATACTAATATATTATATTGTACAATATCTAATTACAAATCCATTATATCAAATTAAATTTGTCATATATTATAATATACTGTAAAAATTTATAATATTCTTATCCACCTTTATTTTTCCTATTATGATTTATAGTTTTATTATATATTAAATTATTTTGTTATATATCGTTGTATATCGTTATATCATATATTAAACCTTCATTGTGCAAGATCGGGCTATTTTTAGACCATATTTGTAATGTTTTGCGAGATATTCGCGTCCAGTTCAGCCCACGATAGACACATCGATAGTATAATATTTAATATAGATAAAAATACTACGAATCTTTATCTGTTGTCGGTTAGTATTTATGCCCGCACCGAGT
This sequence comes from Halodesulfurarchaeum sp., assembly GCA_042216905.1. Classification (GTDB taxonomy): domain Archaea; phylum Halobacteriota; class Halobacteria; order Halobacteriales; family Halobacteriaceae; genus Halodesulfurarchaeum. Next base: position 6,154 of record JBDGTL010000040.1, on the reverse strand, counting down.
CACGTGAAGCCATGTCATTCGTTGTGACGGTCGAAGACGACGCGCTGTCGACGGAGTGAATACGGAAGGAGATATCGACAATGGGTGGTCCACACATCGCGCTTGCGGCGTCGGGTTCTAGTCTCCTCGCCATGATAGGGGGTATTTTCGACCTCGTTACGGTCCCGGAGTTGTTACAGGAGGTCCTCATCGCGATGGCGCTCGGGGCGCTGATCGGTATCGAGCGCGAGCGACGGTCCGGCAAATACGCAGGGCTCCGGACGCTCACCATTCTGGCCGGATCCGGTCCGGCCATCGTCTACTATGCGGATGTCGTCCATCACCACTGGGTCATTGCAATTTACCTTAGTCTCGCCGCCGCACTGGCACTGTTCATCGCGTACATCCGGTTTCAAATTCAGGGGAGCGACGTCGGCCTCACGACGTCGGTGACGGTCTTCATGGTCGCACTCCTGGGCGTCCTGGTCGGGTACGGACTTCTCATCGAGGCCACAGGAATTGCCATCGTCGCCACCTTTCTGCTCGCCGAGCGGAAACAGTTGCACGATTACGTCGACCAGTTGACGGACGATGAACTAATCGACGCGATCAAACTCGGCGCCCTGATATTCATCCTGTACCCGATTCTCCCCACGGAACCGATCGACCCGTGGGGGGCGATCCACCTCAGGAAAGTCCTCGTTTTCGCGGTCTTCGTCCTCCTGATCCAGTTCGCCGCCTACATTTCGATGCGACAGATCGGTGGATCCCGCGGCCTGCAGGTGACGGGGATTCTCGGGGGCGGTGCGAACTCCCTCGCGACGGCTGGCGTCATGGCCAGAATGGCGAATCGGTCGGAGAACGCCATCGACGCTGCCTCCTCGGGGTTACTCCTCGCGGCGGGTTCGATGGTCCTTCGGAACGTGGCACTCGCCTCCATCTCCGCATTCGTCCTCTTCTGGACGCTCTGGCCCGCCGCCGCGGGCCTTCTCGGGGTCCTCGTCGGCTTTTCGCTCCTGGGCTGGCACCAGCGCCCGAAGACGGGGGACATCGACATCGATATGGAATCACCGTTTTCGTTCCGATCGGCCGCGAAGTTCGCCGCCGTCTATATGGCGATTTCGATCGCATCCACGCTCTCAGAGCAGTTCTTCGGTGACATTGGGTTGTACGTGACGGCGTACGCCGGCGGACTGGTCTCCTCCGCTGCCGTCGCTGTTTCCGCCGGATCACTTTTATCCAATGGTTCGACCAGTGTCGAGGCAGCGACGGGGATGGTGGTGCTCGGTATCATCGCCAGTTTGAGTTCGAAAATCGTCCTGATCGAGGTCGTCAACGACAATATGCGGACCAAGGCGACAGTTCCGATGGTCCTGTCTGCCATGGTCGGCGCGACGATATTCTTCGTCCTGTAGGCGTGCGGTCGAAAATACGACAGTAGTCTCCGTCCTGTAGACCTGCGGCCACAATTACGGCGATATTCTCCGACCTGTCGGCCAGCGGTCGGAGATACTATAAAGTGTGCGGAGGCGAAAACGCGTACGTCTGATGTCACGCCCTCCCCGGGTCATCGTCGTCGGCGGCGGGTCGACGGGGTGTGGAATCGCCCGTGACCTCGCTCGGCGGGGTATCGAGGTGACCCTCCTCGAGAAAGGAAACCTGACGAACGGGACGACCGGCCGAATGCACGGATTGCTCCACAGTGGGGGACGGTACGCAGTTTCAGATGAGAAAAGTGCCCGTGACTGTCTGGTCGAGAACGAAGTACTCCGCGACATCGCGAGTCACTGTATCGAGGACACCGGTGGGATGTTCGTCAAACTGCCCGAGGACGACGAGGAGTACTTCCAGGCCAAACTCGAGGGGTGTGACGCCGCCGGAATTCCCACCACCGTGATCTCCGGCGAGGAAGCCAGACGACGGGAGCCATACCTGACGGAGACCGTGGAGAAGGCGATCACGGTCCCCGACGCTGCCATCGATCCGTTTCGCCTGTGCGTCGCGAACGTTCTCGACGCCGAAAATCACGGGGCCAGAATCGAGACGCACGCGGAAGTCCTCGACGTCATCGTCCGCGACGGCGAGGTCCTCGGAGTCGAGGTCGAACACGATACAGGCCCCGGGAAGGACGATCCTGACCTCGCCGGAACGACCGAACGCCTGTACGCCGACCACGTCGTCAACGCGACTGGGGCATGGGCCGATCAGATCGGGAATCTCGCGGGGGTCGACATCGAAGTCCGGCCGTCGAAGGGAGTCATGACAGTGATGAACGTCCGCCAGGTCGATACCGTCATCAACCGGTGTCGGCCGAAGGACGACGCGGACATCGTCGTCCCACACGAAACCGCCTGCATCCTGGGGACGACCGACGAGGACGTCACGGATCCTGAATCCTTCCCGGAGGAACAGTGGGAGGTGGACCTGTTGATCGATTCGCTCTCGGACGTCCTCCCGGTGCTCGAGAATGCACGAACACTCCGGTCGTTCTGGGGCGTCAGGCCGCTCTACGATCCGGGCGAAACCGAGACGGACGATCCGACTGACGTCACCCGAGATCACGTCGTGCTCGATCACGAGACTCGGGACGGCCTGGGCGGAATGACGACCGTCGTCGGGGGCAAACTCACGACCTACCGCCTGATGGCCGAGGAGGTCGCAGACCACGTCTGCGGTCGTCTCGGCGTCGAGGCCTCAAGTGACACCGCCTCAGAGCCGTTACCTGGATCGACAGACGTGACGGTCCTCGAGTCGGCGATGGACGAGTTCGACCTCCGGTCCCCGGTGATGAAACGGAGCGTCGAGCGTCTTGGATCCCGAACGGAGGACGTCCTGTCGACCGACGAGCCCAATCCCGTCGTGTGTGAGTGCGAAGCGGTCACCAGGGCCGAGGTGAACGATGCGATTTCCCAGGCCGGATCGAACCTGAACGCGGTCCGCATCCGGACCCGGGCCTCGATGGGCAACTGCCAGGGGGGATTTTGTACCCACCGGATGGCCGCCGAACTGTACCCCACCTTCGACCCGGACACGGTCAGGCAAGCAAAGACGGCCCTCTACCGGGAGCGATTCAAGGGAATGCGTCACGGGCTCTGGGGGGAGCAACTCTCGCAGTTCATGCTCACGCACATGCTTCACGCGACGACGATGAACCACGACCAGTCCCCACCCGTTCGAGAGGAGGCGACCTCGAAATCGGGGAACGGGAAAAACGGGATCGACTTCGACGCGTTCGACACCGGGCCGGACAATCGACCGCCTGGAGGGGAATCCTGATGGCGATCGAGAGCGACGTACTCGTGATAGGCGGGGGACTCGCAGGTATGACCGCTGCGATCGCCGCGGCGAGGGAGGGGGCTGATGTTCGACTCGTCTCTCACAAGAAGAGCACGCTCCGACAGGCCTCGGGCCTCGTGGACGTCCTCGGGTACGTCCCCGACAGTGACTCCGCCGACGAAACAGACGGACTTGCCGGTCCGATTGCCGAACCCCTGGCAAGCCTCGACGAACTTCCCGGGGCTCATCCGTACTCGGTCGTCGGTCGGGACGCAGTCGAGTCAGGGCTTGCCGTCTTCGACGACGTCGCCGGCGCATTATATAGTGGCGAACACACCGATCGAAATGCGCTCCTGCCGACGTTCGGCGGGACGGTCAAGCCGACCGCTCGCTATCCGGACGCCGCGAGATCCGGCCTGGCGAGCGACGAACGCCCGATGCTGATCGTCGGCTTTCGATCGCTCACGGAGTACCACGCCGGGGTGCTCGCCGAGGGGATCGCGTCCGCGGGCGTTCCCTTCGACGTGATCGGTGTCGAGGTCGAATTCGCGGAAGCGTTCCGTGACGATGCGACGATCACCCGATTCGCCAGGGCACTCGATACGGACGGTCCAATCGATGGCACCCCGGCCAGGGAGGCGCTCGCCGATGCCGTCGAGGACCGCCTCGACGACATCGATCTCCCCTGGAAATCGATGCGTTCCGGTCCTGGAATCGGGTCAGCCCGGATTGGTTTCCCGGCGTTTCTCGGTCGAACGGAATCCCGGGCGGTCATGGCAGACCTCGAAGATCGACTCGGCGCTCCCGTTTTCGAGATCCCAATGGGACCACCGAGTATTCCGGGTAGACGACTCGAGTCGACCTATTTCGACGCACTCGAATCTGCGGGCGTTCGATACGAGACCGGCGTTCCGGTCCTCGACCACACGGTGGCGAGTCGCTGGGGGAACCGAGTCGTCGAATCCGCGCTCGTCGATCGCACCGGGAACGCTATTCCCTATTCTGCATCGACCTTCGTCCTGGCGACGGGCGGTCTCGTGGGGAAGGGGATCGAGTCGGACAGAGAGGGCGTTACCGAACCCGTATTCGGATGCCACGTCCCACACCCCGAGGACCGGTACGAGTGGTTCGCGGGGGACGCATACGGCGATCACCCGTTCGCACGGTTCGGTCTCAGGACCGACGACGACCTCCGACCCCTCGATGCCGGAGGCAATCCCGAATTTCGAAACCTGTTCGCGGCCGGGGCCGTCCTGGGCGGGGCAGACGTCGCCCGGGAGAAATCGGGGAGCGGAGTCTCGCTCGCGACTGGATTCGCGGCAGGCCGAAACGCGGCGAGGGCAGTGGGTGATTGAATCATGAACGAGGAACACGAAACAGGAGACAATTGCCGCCTGGACGGTCCGCGGAACGAGCCAGATGCGGCCCTCGGTCATTCGAGAATGTCTGTTTCCGACGGTGAATCTGTGGCGGACGAGTCACCCACCGTCGGTGGATCGGAGCCGGCGGAGACGGTCCCCGATGGTCGGTCAGACTCGGAAGAGACGGTCCCCGATGGTGGCCAAGAACCGGGAGAGTTACGCCCTGAGGACCCCGTAGAAGGAAGCCAGATTTCTGGTGCTGGTGGTCATACAGAGCCATCCGTCGTTGAGCGCTTTCCGGAGCGCGACCTCGATCTCAGGAGCGGAGCCGATCCCTGTTATAAGTGTACGACTTGTGATATTTCATGTCCTGTCGCGGCCGTCGACGACGAGTTTCCGGGGCCGAAGTTTCAGGGGCCGGAGCAGTGGCGGCTGAAACGGAAGGAGGAGACCGACATCGACGAGTCGATCACCGCCTGTTCGAACTGCATGCGATGCGATTCGGCCTGCCCCTCCGGCGTTCCACTCTCCCAGATGCACAACGAGGCACGTGGCGAGTACGTTGACGAGCAGCTCCCGACGGTCTCCCGGACGTACGTGAGAAACCGAATCCTCGCGAACTACCGGACCATCGCCAGAATCGCCAGCCACGTTCCAAGGCTCGCGAACGCAGTGTTGGACAATCCCGTGACGAAGTGGGTGAACGAAACCGTCCTCGGCGTGACAAGCGAGCGAAATTTCCCCTCGTTCGCGACACAAACCTTCCGGGAGTGGTGGCGGGAACGGGGTGGCGCTTCAGTGACGAACGACGAGAAACGGGTGGCGTACTTCCATGGCTGCTACAGCAATTACAATACGCCCGAGGTGGCGAAGGCGATGGTGCGGGTGTACGAGCACTTCGGCTACGAGATTATGGTCCCGACCCAGCGGTGTTCCGGGACGCCGATGTTCGCGAACGGGATGCTTTCCGACGCGAGGCGGGCCGCCGAGACGAACGTAGAGCACCTCGCTTCCGCCATCGACAACGGGGCAGATGTCGTCGCCTCGTGTACGTCCTGCTCGCTCTCGCTCAGGCAGGAGTACCCCGAATTGTTCGACATCGACCGGATCGACGACGTGGCCACGAACACCTTCGAGGCGCTTGAATACCTTCGTATCCACGAGGACCTGGCGGGGGCAGTACGAGCGGCCGACGTGGAGACCGACTACCCAGCCCTCGCATATCACGCCCCCTGTCACGCCCGGAATCAGGGCCTCCACAGACAGGTTTTCGACGTCTTCAAGGAGGCCGATCCCGTGACCGTCGAGGACGTTGGGGACTCCTGTTCCGGTATCTCCGGAACGTACGGCTGGAAGGCGGAGAAGTACGAGACGTCGATGGATATCGGAGAGGAGATGTTCGATCACATGCACGAGGCCGAAGGCGACGTGGGCCTGACCGAATGCCCGACCTGTGCGATGCAGATGGAACACGGGACCGGGTACGACGTCCGCCATCCACTCCAGGTTCTCGAGGACGTGCTCGTGGACTGACTGAT
>JBDGTL010000019.1:0-13662 GCA_042216905.1 Halodesulfurarchaeum sp. | reverse complement strand
TTGGCCTCCTGTACAGCGGCGGTACGGACTCGTCGCTCGCAGCGCTCGTCCTCGATCCCTTCTACGACGTGACGCTGGTGACGGTCCATTTCGGCGTCACCGGTGACTGGCGTCACGCCCGTGAGGCGGCAGAGGCACTCGATTTCGATTTTTCCACGCTCGAACTCGATCGAGAGATTGCCGTATCTGCCGTCGAACGGATCCGGGAGGACGGCTTTCCCCGGAACGGGATCCAGGCGGTCCACCACGAGGCACTCGAGGCCCTCGCGGCAGACGAGGAACTCGACTTCGACGCGATCGCCGACGGCACCAGACGAGACGACCGCGTCCCGACGACCTCCCGGGCCCAGGCCCAGAGTCTGGAAGAAACCTATGAAATCGACTACATCGCACCGCTATCAGGCTTCGGTCGCCGCGCGGTCGACCGTCTCGTGGAATCGGAACTGCGGGTGACTGCTGGACCGAGCGAGGAGATCCATCGCGCGGATTACGAGAGCGAACTGCGCGCCCTCTTCGAGCAGCGATTCGACGATCGAAACCCCGGGGACGTCTTTCCCAACAATACGCAGACGTACGTCGACGGGCGAAAAACCTGAGGGTCGTCTCGACGTGGGTGCGTTCCAATCGAGACAGTGCCCGGCCCGTGGGTTCGACGAAACCGACTCCTTTCGGCCCGAGCGGGCAAGCGCGACTCGGGGACGAAGGCCCACGAACGCCCAGCGGAGCGAGGTGGACGGAGGAAAATCCGAGTAGCAAAACGGAACGCAGCGAGACGAGTCCATCGTTCACGCTCCACATCCCTCGACCGGGATAGCACGAGGGTATTCGTCCCGTTTGGGGTGATTTCTATCCACTATATAATAGGGGGGTGGAGGACCGGAGGCCAATCGAGTCGGTCGGACCGAACTCCCATCGATCCCGAATACGTCACACCGAATTCGCTTTTCCCGGTAGGGGTTCAGCCGGTTCCGGTGTCGGGGGTCACCAGTCTTCTTCGGGGTCGGAATCGAAGTACATGATGAGAACCCCGCCGATCAGCATCAACGCGATGCCGAGTCGGACCAGGTTCATCAGCGGGATCTGTTTCACCGTGACGTAGAACGCGCCGGTCCCACCGGAACTCCGGTACTGCTGGGGGGAGATGTAGGTGTCGACGAGGAGCCCCTTTTTGATGTAGATCTCGCTCACGCTCCCGTACCCGAGGTGATTCCGGAGACCGGCCGATCCGGCCGCTATCTGGTTCCCGTTTTTGTACACGGTGACGTGGCCACTCCGCCGGATCATCCGGTTCTCCGGGACGATCACGTCGATCGGCTCCTGGCCGACGAACAGCGTACTCGTCTGGATCGAGATCTGGTTCCCGGTCGTGTTGACTGTTCCCTGGGCCCACAGGGTTGCCCCGATCAGTCGCTCCGGGTTCTGTACCGCGCCAATCGGCACCCACACCGAGGAACTACCCAGTTTCGCGGAGACCGTGAGCGAGTTCGACCTGACGTCCGATATGGGCCCATGGACGACGACAACCGTCCCCGCCGAGTTCGATATCTGATCGAGGGGGACTGCGAGATCGCGGACCTCCTCGGTGAGCAACGCCCGCTCCCGTTCGGTAAACGTCGCGACAGTCGGCTGGAGTTGGCTCTCGTACCCTTCGATCTGGACCGAGTACTGCGAGTGCCCGAGGGGTTGCTGGTAGGACATGCTCTGGCCGACCGGCACCATCCCGGCCGCAGACGTTGCGAAGAGGTAGGTGAACGGCGCAGCGAGGATGATCAATGCCACGCCGACGTGTACCACTCCCCGGCCGGTGAGCGCGAGTTTCTCGTCTCGCGAAGACAGTCGCGGAATGATCGTCATGAGTCGATCACTCACGCCCAACAGGACGTATGCGACCGGGGGGAACAGGACGAGGACGTTGAGGGAGCCGAGAGTCCCGTAGACCATCCCGGACGCATCGGGTGCGATCCGCCATCCCTCCATCGGAACGACGGCCGCGACAATGGTTGCGCCGACTGCGAGGGCGAACATCCGGAGACACCGACGTCCGTTCGCCACGTAATCGTTGTAAAGGCCGAGAAGGAGAAGCATCGCGACCGCGACCGGGTAACTGAAGAGGTTGTAGAAGTTCGTCCCGATGCTCACCTCCGATCCGAACGCCGAAGCGACAATGGGCATGGCGATTCCCCACAAAGAGATGAAGGTGAGGACGCCGATGACGAGCACCGAGAGGTACACGAGATTGCCGAGGGTCAGGAGGTTCTCGTCCAGGTCCCGACCGGTCTCTCCGCCCCGGAGATAAAGGTAGAGCGGTGGGACGACGGATGCCAGGATCGACACGACGAGCAAGGTGAGAAGCGTCTTCGAGAGCCCCACGCCGAAGGAGTGAAGCGGCGAGGTCCCACTTTGGGTGATAAGCCTGGCAAAGAGGACCCCGGGGAACGTCAATGCCGTGAGTGCCGGCGCGAGGAGGGTGTTTTGCCCCCGACGTCTGAAGTTCGCCACCGCGTGGACGGTCGCAGAAACCACGAGCCAGGAGACGAGTACTGCCGTCTCGACCGGGTCCCACGCCCACAAGCCGCCCCATCCAAGCGTGTTGTACGACCAGAGCGCACCGAGGGCCACCGCACCGGTGAGCATGACCCACGAAAGCCGAAGCCACTGCATCGCCGTTGGCAGCCATCGTTCGAACAACCCGGGCTGTCCCCGCATCGCCTGGACGAAGTGCGCCACGCCAATTGCGAACGGAACGACGGTGAGGGCGTAGCCGGCGAAGGTAATCGGCGGGTGAATCCCCATGTAGGGATTCAGGAGGAGGGGATTCAGGCCGGAAGGGCCGAAAACCTGGCTCCCGGCTTCGAACGAGAGCGGTTGAAACGGCGACCGTCCGACCGCCATCCACGAGAACGTAGTGGTGACGGCCGCGGCGATGGTGCCGATCAGCAGATACTCCTCGTCGGTGTTCGACCGCCGGAGGAGGACCGACGAGAACACCCCGACGAGAGCGGCCCAGAGCAGGAGCGACCCGTTGACGCCGGCGTAGGAGCAGGTGATTCGGTAGAACAGGCCCAGGTAATCCGCGGTATGGCCCCAGACGTACTCGTTCGTGTAGTCGGTGATCGCGAACTGGTAGGCGAGGTACCCGAACGCGGTGACGAGCAGTCCGGTGGCGGAAAACAGGAGATACCGTCCGTATTTCCCCAGCGACTCCTCACGGACTGTCGCCAGGAGGAGGACGATTGTGCTTCCGAGACTTGCGACGAGGGCGCCGTAAATGAGGAGGTTTCCGATCATCATGAGTTGTTACTGGGCCGACTCCGAGATGGTGTAAAGCCGATTCGCCGGCGATTCGACCCCGACAGGATTGAACGACGCCACAGCGGTTCCGTTCGGCCTCACGACGACCAGGGTCGGATACGAGTCGACGCCGTACCGCGACATGAGGTCCTGCTGCTTTTTCACGTTCGCCGACACCATGACGTACTGGTCCACGGCTCGCTGGAGGTCGTCATCGTTCTGGAGACGAGTTGTAAACTGCTCACAATATTGACAGTTGGAGGACCAGAAGTACACCAGAACGAGGTCGTTCGAGGACTGTGCCGTTTCCAGGGCCTCATCGAAATCCGTTTGCCACTTCTCCCCGGTTTTCGGATTGTATTCGGCGTTACTCATGACCGTCGTCGCGGAGAGTCCGCCGAGGACGACCACGACGAGGACGAACGCCACGAGGAGGACTCGTTTCGTATTCATTGCTGCCTGACTGGTACCCAATCATCCATGGTGTGCTCCCGGCGGGGACGCTGCCGGCCCGGATGAGAGGTGATACATGGAAAAGTGAGGGTCGCGGCGGCAATAAGAGGGACGGGGCGTTTTCACTCCGTGAGAACTGATTTTAGCGGCTCATACGGCCGTATTTGCCGGTTGGTATGTCCCGTGAGTGCGCGTGTCAGGACGTCCGATCGATTCGCCGGAAACCCGTTATTCGACGGGTTCAGTCCTCCTATGGGCGTCAGGCCCTCCCGGGTTCGATCCATCCGGGATCGACCCGTAACAAAATTCCGACCGAACGGGATATTTCAACTCGAAGTGTCGGTCGTGATCACGACACTGTACTCATTGTATATTGGGTATTTTCAGCGTTCGTGTGGACGCTATGTCCGGCTGGCCAGACAGCTCGTGAGGTCTCGAGGGAGATACACCTCTCGGTGGGATCGGTAGTAGGAAAACCGATATTTTCGGATGCATCAATACCCGAGGGTCTCTGTGGTCGAATTCAAATAATCGAAATGGCCGTCATCAAAGCACTCGATTTGATCGAACTCGGATAATCGGAGTGATCGTTCCCGGATAATTGAAGTGATCGTTCTCGGATAATCGAAGTGATCCTTCCCTGGTATTCGGATTAATCTTGCACCGTGTATTCGATTAACCCGACCCCGGATAATGGATCTGCTCGGATCGCGGGTAATTGAATCGGCGATACTCGAGGTATCAAAGTGGTCTGACCTCGGTCGTCGACCAGAATGTCACCTCTCGGGTTACATTTCCTCCATGAAGAACATGATCGCCCCCGCGAGAAAGAGGATCAACCCCAGCGCGACCATTCCCATGTCGTAGCCCGGATTGACCCAGATGCCGGACCCCCGAACCGACCGTATCGTCCCCTGGTAGGCCTGGTACCCGATCACGAGGGCACCGAATATCACCATGAGCGCCTCGTTGACTCGCGGGAACCGATCCGCGAGCGGCGTAATCATCACTGCCCCGTGAATGCCGATGAGAAATCCCAGAACGACGAGAACCACGTCCAGCGAAAATTGCATCGAGAGCATCCCGAGGAGGAACGAATACGCACCGACGATGATTGCGATGATGCCACCGTAGTATCTGCCCACGTGGGTATCGCGCCTGTTGTCCATTTCCAGGCTCATATTTAATAGGTAATTCCCAAGGCAGTATAAACGTATGGTGGCAGGGAACAGTCACCATGGAATACGAAAGGGATTTTTACCAACTTCTCGGACGGAGTGCGTACTATATCCCGCTTCACCAACCGGTCTGCTCACATTCTTCATTGGCCGGACAATTCACATTCTTCACCGACCGGACTATTCACATAGACCTGCCTTGTTGCCCCGGTATACGCGAAGAACGGCCAGGCCGGAGGGACCGAACGGGGTCGATCCTCCGATAGTTCGTGACCCGGACGGTCCGCTGTCTCGCGTGAAACCGGCGTACATCGCCAGCGAGGAACCGATCGGGGCCCTCGGAAGACTCCCGGATTGAGAGGCGTGAAGTCCTCGAAAATTGTGACGTAACTGGCTGATACACACGGTCGGCACGAGCGGGATTCAAAGAGAAACCCAGGTTTCGCCGGAAAATGAATACAAATTAAATTAAATCAAATGAAATCAAACCGGTCAGGTGGCCCCGAACCCGATCACGACCGACGGACGATCACGAACGCTGCCGCGAGAACCGCCAGGAGCGCGACCGCCGGGCCGAAGCCCGGTGTGCGCGTCTGGGTCTCGGTCGGGGAGGTCGTCGTTGCGGGGGGCGTGGTCGTCTGTGGGGTCCCACCGTCACCCACGTCGGCGACGAGTGCCGTCGAGTGCGGGCTTATCGTCCCGTTCCTGGCGAGTGTGAGGATCACATCGTTGGAGTGACAGGCTTTACAGACTGTCTCGGCGGGGGCCACCCCGGCGTCGCCGGTCCCGTGGGGGCCCGTCCCGGCCGGTGGGAGCATGTCTCCACCCTTGCCGAAGTGACCGAACCACCCGATTTCGGGCGGGGAGTGACACGCCTCACAGGTAATCGGCTCTTCGACCCCTTTGACTTCGTGCTGCTTCGTCTGGAAGGAGATGTCGGTTCGGTCCTTGATCGCGGCCTCGACGTGGCAGCGCTGACACTCTTCGCTGGACATGATCTTGGTCCGCTTTTCTCCTTCGCTCAGAGACTCGGCGTGGCCGGACCTGTTCCAGGCCTGGTAGGCTTCGGTGTGACACTCGCCACACATCCGCGGCGTGAGGCCGGACGCTTTCGCCCCGGAGTGACACCGGGTACAGTCCGCCACACCGCCCTGCTGGGCGAGTTGTGGCACGTCGGTGCTCATCGCCTGGACGCTTTCCCCGGAATCCTGTGCGTTCGTTGCCTGTGCCGCCGGTGCGCCGATCGACGCCAGCACCGTCACACCGACGAGTGCGACGATAATGGCGCCGATAACCCGTACAGAGAGGTCGTCTCGGTTCATGATGCAGTTGTCCGTGTGTGTCCGTAGATCGGTTCATCCGGGGCCAGACCGGACGACAATACGACGAGTTCGAGCCTCGACAGACTGCCACCCGACCCTGGAACCCTGCCGTCGACGGATCCGCCAACCGTTCGTGTCACTTCGTCCATCACGCATCCCTCCAGGATTGGAGCACAACCCCGGTGAGATCGATCGCCCCCCGGTAAAACGGGGGCGGGTCCTCGGCGTCGATTGCCGACTCGAACCGGTCGAAGAACTCGAAGACGTGGTCCTCGACGAACGACTCGACGGCCTCCACGTCACCCCGCTCGCGAAGCGCGGCGAGGTAGTGGAGTTCGATGCCGAGGTGATCGGCGAGTTCGCCCGACTCCGAGGCCACGTCGATACCCGACTCGCGATACCGTCGCTCGACCTCGACCGCGGTCGGTCCGTAGAGGGCGCCGTCACGGTAGAGTGATTCGTACGGTGGGCGGGGCGAGTCGGGGACGACTCCCCGGAACAGGTACGTAAAGGCCTCGTTGAGTCGTTCTTCCTCGCCGATATCGACGGCCGCGATCTCCGCGAGTGGGTCTGCGAGTTCGGGCGGCGGATCCATCGCCAGCCATCGATCGGCCCACCGGGTGACCTCCTCGATCAGTATTTCGTCCGGTGGATCGAGGTAGAGCGTCCCCAGGACCCTGAAGACCGCCGCCTCGGCGATATCGTCGTCGACGTCCTCGAGTGCGTCGGTGGTCCTGGTCGTGCTCATTCTACCCCCGCCGGATTGGGATCGATCTCGTCGTCGGCCTCCATGGCTTCCTCAGGGTCCTTGAAGGACTGCTGGGTCTCGATCGGGTGTGCGCTCTCGCCGAAGACCAGTTCCTCGACCTCCTTCGGCGTGTCCGGTGGTTTGCCGATGTAGATGACGTTCGGTTCCGTTCCGAGTTCCTCGAGAAGGCGGAAGGTCGGGCTGTCGGATTTTTCCCTGAGATGCTGTCGGGGCCTGCTCTCGGGGTCGTCGAGATCACCGAACATGATGGCGTCGACGGGGCAGGTTTCCTCGCATGCAGTCTTGTCTCCCCCACCCCGGCGGTGGACACAGAAGGTACACTTCCCCATGACACCGTTGGGTTGCATCCCACCGGCGACCGGTGATTCGTCCGGCGGATAGGGATACGTGAATTCTGGATTGAACCAGGGGGGGTTGATGTCCTTCCCCTCGGGAAGGTCGTCCTCGTCCACGTACTGGCCTTTGTCCCGGTGTTCCTGGAGGTAGTTGACCCCGTACGGACACGCGACGAAGCAGTAGTCACACCCGATGCACTTATCGTAGTTCGTGAGGACCAGCCCGTCGTCCCTGGTGAACCTGGCCTGTGTGGGACAGACCTTCGTACAGGGGGCGTCCGAGCAGTGCTGGCAGGGAAGCGGGAGGAACTTCTGGTCGACGTCCGGATACGAGCCCTCCTCGTACCTGAACACGTGCATCCAGTACACTCCCCGTGGGGTGTTGTTCTCGACCTTGTCGGCTTCCATGCAGGCCCGACAGCCGGTACACCGTTCGAGGTCGATGACCATTCCCGGTCGAGCCATCAGTGCTCACCTCCCTCGGCGGGTCTGACTCGTGCTTTCACGTGGAATGACTGACCTCCGTCGAGTGCCCGGTAGCCGGGACCGCTCGGGATGAGCGCGTTGACGTTGGGCCCCTCGTCGAGAACCGCAGCCACCTCGTTCCAGTTGCCGTGGTGATGGGCGACGGCGACGGTCCCGGGTCTGAGACCCCTGAGGACCGCCGCACGACCCTCGACCGTGTGAGTTTCACCGGTGACCGCGTCGTGGGTCTCGACAGTAACGTGCTCGTCCTGGTCGATTCCAAGTTCCTTCGCGGTCTCCGGGTTCAGTTTGATGGGCGCGTCCGGTCGGATTTCGTTCAGCAACCGATTGTTCGCGGTCCGGGAATGCTGGTGCTCGACCTGTTTGTAGGTCAGGAGCGTGAGGGGATACTCCCCTGGCGATCCGGTCATCGTCGGCTCCCGCCAGGTTGGGAAGGCATTGTAGTCCTTCACGAACGGGTACTCCTCCGGGCGGACGCCGCGCTCCCTGACCGCGTCCCCGAGTCGGGCGAGGGTTTCGCTGTAAAACGCGTGTTTGACGCCGTAGGGTGAGTACCGTCTCGGTCGTTCCCACAGCCACCCGTACCGGCGCGGGTCGTCCCCGTCGTACACCTCGACGTCGATCTGTCCGCGGTCGAGGAAGTACTCGAGGTCTCTCCCCTTCGTCTTCGCCCACCGGTTCAGGGCCGAGCGGAGGAACGTATCCGCGTCCATCCGTGCGAACTCGGCCGCGGTAAACTCGGTGGTTCGGCCGAGGCCGAGACCGCGATTGATCGCCTCGACGTACTGGGACTCGATTCCAAGGGCCCGGGCCAGTTCGATGTAGATCTCGGGGTCCGGCTTGCTCTCCCACATCGGGTCCATCACCGGCGCCCGGATCGAGGACAGTTCGGCATCGCCCGTCCACCCGGAGTGTGGACCCGGCCCCTCGAGTTTGTCGAGCGTCGCCGCGGGGAGGACGTAGTCGGCGACCATGTCGGCGGTCTCGCTGACGAATGGGTCGACGACGACCACCGTTCCAAGGTTCGAGAGTCCCGCTATCACCTGCTCCGTCCGCGGCGCACTCATGACCGGGTTGGCCATCTGGACGACCATGGCCATGTCGTTCGGATCGACGGGCAGGTCGTACTGCTCGGGGTTCGAGAGGACCGACGGGACCAGCGAGTACCCATCGGAGTAAATGGGATGGTACTTGGTTCCGTTGAGCGCCGGACCGTCCGGCGTGTCGGCGATCGTCTCGGGGTGGAACGCGTACTGTCGCCACTCGGCCCGGCGGTCGACCGGTTCTCCGATCTTCCCCCGCCGGGGGCGGGTCGATCCGACGACGTCGATCGCGCCGACGAGCATGCTCGTGTGTTGCTGGGCCTGCGTGGTGGCGAGGCCCATTTCGGAGTTCTGCCCGGCGTGGAACCCGTGCGTGGCGACCGGTCGGCGGGGTATCTCGGCGCCACCCACAGTCGTCATTTCGCCGATCGACGCGGTCTCGCCCCACTCGGTGGCAATTCGCTCGATTGTCTCGGCGTCAATGCCGGTGATCTCCGCCGCCCACTCGGGAGTGTACTGCTCGAGGTGTTCCCGGTAGAGCTGGAAGGCGGGTTTTGCGGTCGTCCCATCGACGTCGTAGGTACCCTCGAGGGCAGGATCCGAGGCGGTTTCGTGGGCCACGATTGCCCCCTCATCCTTGTCGTAGACGAGTTCGCCGTCGGCCCACTGCCAGGCCTCGGCCGGGTCTTCTGCGTCCTCGCTCCTGAGGATGTGGCCCGTCTCGGGATCCACGAGACACGGCGCGTTCGTGGCCAGTTGCAGGTAGCGTTCGTCGACGTATCCGTCGCGAACCAGGACGTGGTTGAGGGCGTTGAAGAACGCCAGGTCCGTCCCGGGTTCGATCGGGAGCCACTCGTCGACCATTTCCCCGCCGCTCGGCCGTCGCTGGGGATCGAGGACGACGACCGTGAGGTCGTTTTCCTCTTTGGCCTTGACGATCTGACGGGGCCAGGTGATCTGGCACATGTGCGCGCCGCCGGAGACGCTGAGGCCGGTTCCCCAGGCGATGAGGTACTCGCAGTGTTCGAAGTCCGATTCCATCCCGCCGCTCGTCGCGAAGGTCAACTCGTTCATCCGCTCGACGGCCCCGGAACTGACGGCCTCGTTCGTGTAATACCGGACGCCAGGGGCCCCGGTCTCGGACTCGGCGAAGGCGTTCATGGCGTCGACGAAACCCTCGGCGTGCCAGACCGGTGCCTTCTCTCGACCGGTCTGGAAAATGACCCGTCGTGGGTCATCAGCGAGTTTCTCTCGAAGGTCCGCCCCGATCTCGGAAAGCGCCTGCTCCCAACTGATCTCGGTCCAGGTGCCGTGTTTGCCCTTCTCGTTCGTCCGCTTGAGTGGTCGCTTCACCCGTGTGGGGTCGTAGACCTGGGCGATCTGTGCCTGCCCCTTGGGGCATACGCCGCCTTCGGTCCTTGGATCATCCGGGTGTCCGTTGAGCTTGATCAGCCGTCCACCTGCTGTGGCGGCGAGGAGCGAGCAGTCCTGTTTGCCCACCCAGCATTGTGTGGCGATGCTGGCGCGTTCGACGTCCATCGGTTCGTCGATGGCGGACACACATCCACTCGTGCCGACACCGAGGCCGAGGGCCGCTATGCCACCAGCCTTCAACAGGTCGCGTCTAGAGAGGGAAAGTCGGTTACTCATCGTTTCCTGGAGCCGTCGGTCGGTCGTCCACACCGAACTCCTCGAGCACCTCCTCGTGGTACTTCTCGTGGAACTCGGCCTCGCTCAATTCACCCATGGTGACCCTGATCGCGTCCCGGGCCATCCGCTTCCCCAACGAAGTATCGTAGTCGCTCGAATCGAGAATACGGTCAGCTCGACGATCCCACGCCTCAGACGAGAGGAACGCGGGTACGGAATCATCACGCAAGGCTCGGTCACCACTGAATGGTAGGTCAAGCGTGGCCTTAAAAAGGCGGGCATAGTATCGCTTTGTGCAAATCACGCAATTTCCCTCGCGGGAAACACCGGGATGGGAAGCCGATCCGAAGCCATTCCTCCCCGATGGCGCCGAGGGAACGGCCGTGGGGAGAAGGATTCACCGTCATCATGACAGGTGACATATGTCTCAATCCAGTCCGTTCGATTCGCGTTCACCGGCCCGTCTAGAACGGCCGACACACCCGCAGAAACGCGGTGAATCTCGCCGCCAGGGAAAACACCCGGGACGTACCGTATTCTTTTCACCAAATATATTGGCACTATAATATATAAAATAATGGCTATTTTCTGCACGACACCTGAATACGAAACGCGGTAAGAACGCCGGACCCGGATGAGGCACAAAACGGGAGCGAAAAGACACTCGATCCTCTCGCGATCGGTCCGAAATCAGGCAGAAACCCCGGGAACGCCGACCGGGACGTATGGCAACTGGACGGCCGCGAGCAGGACGATGAACCGGAGGAAGAATCCGCCCTGGATGACGAGGGCGTACTTCACGATCATCCCGGCGTGAGCCACGTCTCTGACTTCGTCCGAGAGGGACTCGACCCCCCCGGGATGACAGAGGACCGTTATAGCGAGTGAGATGATCACGGGAAGCACCAGTCCAGCGGCCACGATCGCCCCCCAGAACATCGGCATGTACTGGCCGTTGATCAGGAACTGGGAGACGCGTCCGGCGAATCCGGCAGCGTCCAACGACGCGACCAGGGCCCCGAGAACGAGTATTTCGATGACGATGAGCACGTCGTCGGCCAGACTGTACACGTGGACCGTCTCGGAGAGCCCTTCGAAGACGATGGTGAGTCCGGTTGCCCCGGCGATGCCAGTCGAGACACCACTCAACAGGAAGATGAGCGGGAGGTACATCCGGTCCCAGAGCGGGATCGTTTCGACCGCCGAGAGCAGCATTGCGGTATACGGGACGAGGACGAGCGAAAGGAGGACTCCAATCGCACCGAACCCGAGCCAGGCCTTTCTCGGCGGCCTGGTGGTGTCTGCGATCTGGTCGATCATTCGGACGAGACGCGAGCGGCCGGACGTCCCCGGATTGACCCGGACGTACTTCGAGAGAAGCCGTCGCCACGCGAGACTCATACCCGTCTCGCCGACCGCCTCTCCCCCGAACGTGTACCAGAACGCCTGGAAGACGGCGAAGAGGCTGAAGAGCACGATTACCCAGGTCCCGATGACCATCCAGGAGCCGAAATTCGTGAAGAGGATGGGGAACAGGAGCGCCCGGAGTGGTCGGCCGAGATGCAGTATCAGGGCCACGCCACCGAACGCGATGGAGACGACCGAGATGTACATCCCCCATCTCGCCGTCTCGCGCCGGGAGACGTACTCGATCTCCGACTCTGTCCGGAGGCTCATCAGGTCCGCGACGTATCCGGTGATGTAGGATCCGCCGGCGAGTCCGCCGAGGAAGAGGTAGATGGCGATCTGTATTCCCCAGTGAACGCCGGGATCCCAGAACACTCCATGACTCATATGTATTGAGTATTCAAGGTCATCGATTAATAGGTCCCCCTGATTACCAGAACTTTATAATCAATTCCAATGAAGTAGAAATTATCTTATTTGCCGTCTGAAACGCCACAATTCGACGTATTCGGGGACGGTTTTTGCACGGTCGTGACGAATTCAACTATCTGGAAACGCCGATAGAACAATGAAGGAGTCTTTCCAATTTTCGGGTAGATGCATCGCTCCACGGTCGGAACGGGGTGGCACCCACCGCGTCCTCGTGGCGGGGTCAATCCGACCAGTTCCCGAAAGACGAACGCGACCACGGGGAGGGGACGGCATGACCGAAATTTGTAAGACGAACGAACAACTGGGGCGAGCGGATCGATCGTCGACCAAGCGACCACTGTGTGCCTTTCTCGAAATCGGGATGGAGCCCGGCTGTCCACTGGCCGAAATCGATGAGGGGGCGAAGGACATTTTCGTTCGCCAAATCGACGGTCGCTGCCAGGCTGACGTCGTGGTGGAAAACGAGGAACTCGAAGTCGTACACTTCGAGAAGTCGATCGAGAGCGAGTGTGTCGGGTCCATCTTCGCCAGGTACGATTGCGTCCCCCACATCGCCAGGGCGGAAGGGGGACACATCACGATCATGACGTTCCCCCCGGAACGCGACATGCTTGCCGACCTGGTCTCTGACCTGCGAGAACGGGACTTCGAGGTCTCCGTCAAGCGCCTCATTTCCCTCGAGAATTACGAAGAAACGGGTCGACACCCCCCGCTGTTGTGCGACGTCTCGATCCTCACCAAAAAGGAACGTGAGGCCGTCGACCTGGCCGTCGAGCGTGGGTACTACGACGAACACAACGGGACGCGTCTCCAGGACCTTGCTGACGAACTCGGCATCTCGAAATCCGCGCTTTCCTCGCGACTCAGTTCGGCCGAATCGAAACTGATGGAAGATCTATTCTCGCGCAGGGGAAACGGCGCGGGTGGATAGGGAGAAGGGGCGGAAGAGATAACAGACGGAACGTGGTAGCAGGCGGCTCACGTGATAGCAGACGGCCCGAATCAGCAGACGCGAAGCGACACTGTACGAACGGACAGACGTAGCTGTCCCGGCCGAACAGTCCTCGCGTCGTACCCCGCTCGCTCGTTCCGAGACTCCCTCGCTTTGCTCGGTCGTCTCGTGTTCGCTTTGGTCCTCGCTCCTCCCGTCGGTCGCTCCGCTGCGGTCCGTCCGTCGTCCCTAGATTCTTGAATCTGGTTGCGCACGAGAGCGTTGCTCTCGTGGCCGCCCGGCGTCCCCGAGACCGGCGCTCGCGGCTCGCTACCGACTCGCGGCTTCGCCGCTCGTTCGTCCGG
>JBDGTL010000061.1:0-14043 GCA_042216905.1 Halodesulfurarchaeum sp. | reverse complement strand
GAAGTTTCTCGTTCTATAGGAGTAGCGGATGTCACTCTTCGATGTCCTCGATATCGATGGCCCGAAACAGGTGCTCGGTAATGATCTCCTCGACCATTTCCGTGAGCGCCGCCTCCTCACCCTCCTCGACGTCGTCGAAAATACCGAGCGGTATCTGGGCGCCTGCCATGTTCCCGTGTCCCCCGGCACTCCCGATATCGTCGAAGGCCCGACGGAGGAGTTGGCCGAGGTGTACGTCTACCCCTCTGGCCCGCGCCGAAACGACGACGGTCCCCGACCGGTACCCGTATACCAGGACGATATCGACGTCCTCCATGTTGAGGAGGCGGTCTGCGGCCTGTGCGATCGCGTCGCGATCCGAGAACGACCCGACACAACTGGACAGTACGGGCCCCCGGACCTCCCTGTTCTGAATCGCTCTCGCCACGATATCCATGGTTTCCGGGCTGATCGTCGGATTCTCGACTCGCTGGAGAATCTCCGTATCGGCACGAGGGACGAGGAACGCCGCGGCCTCGAAGTCTCCGACCGTCGCGTTCTGGGCAAAATCCTTCGTATCGACCCTGATTCCGTAGAGCAAACCCGTCGCCACCTCGGATTCGATATCTACGTCGTATCCCCGGATGTAATCGACGAGCATCGTACTCGTTGCACCGATGTCCGGTCGAATGTCGACGAACTCCGCATCCACGGACGCGGACGTGGGCAGGTGGTGGTCGATCACGATCTCGATCGGCGTCTCCTCTGGCAACTGGTCGTTAACGCCCGGTCGGGCGTGATCGATCAGAGCGTAGTGATCGAAGGATACCTCCTCGTCGTCCTCGAGGTTCTCGAGGTCGAATCCGAGGAGATTCACGAACGCCCGGTTTTCCTGGTGTGTAATTTCACCGAAGTAACAGGGCACCGCCTCGACGCCGAAGTACTCCGCGATAGCGACGAGGGAAATTGCCGCGCTGATTGCGTCGGGATCCGGATTGTCGTGCATGAACACGCCGAGTGTCCCGTCCATACCCGATAGCGTCTCACGGAGGTGGCGCAGACGAGAAAGTGTCTCTCCCCCGAAGAGGTCATCGAGATATTCGATAATGAGAGCCCCGGGTGAAATGACGGTATCGGCGAGGCGGTCGAGTTCGGATCGCTGATCGAACGTCGCACCGTCTCCCGTGGCCGAGATGACGATGGCGTCCGGAAAGTGTTCTCTCGCCCTGGACGTCGCCTCTAGGTTCTGTTCCGGGGATTCGCCGAGTACGAGGACGATGTCCGGATCGATACCGAGGGACTGAATCGTCCCGGAATCGGTGACGTCACCGGTCCTCGCGGACACGCCCCGGTTCCGGAGTTGGTCGATGCGTCCCGATTCCGAGTCGACCACGTGCATCTCGCCCTGGCTGTCGATTACCCCCTCGAGGAGACCCGAACAAATCCCGTCACATCCCAGGACGAGTCGCGTGACCATACCTGTAAGCTACTCGTATGGAGGTGAAAAACGATTCCCCGGTTTCTTCGACCCTGGATCAGAGGATGAGCGAGGCAGCGTCGATGGCGGTTTTGGCGACCGGATTGAACGCGAACAGCAAGACGACGGTCACGACCGCCGCCCCAATGACCGCGACGTAGAGTCCGGTCGGTTTCCGCTCCATCGTGAACTCCTGGGTCGAATCCTCGATCCAGAGGGCTTTCACCACCCGCGTGTAGTAGAAGAGCGAGAGCGCACTGTTTACCGCCGCGATAGCCGCGAGCCACCAGAATCCGGCTTTGACCGCTCCGGCGAAGAGGATGTACTTCGAGAGGAAGCCACCGCCGACCGGTAGTCCGGCGAGACTGAACATGAAGATGGTCATGGCGACGCTGGCGAATGGGGCGTGTTCCGCGAGTCCATTGTAATCGGAGAACTCCCGGCCGATTCCCCAGTGTTCCGCGAGGCCGACGAAGAGGAACGCCCCCGTATTCATGAACCCGTAGACCAACAGGTGCATCATTGCTGCGCCGAGGACGAGCGCATCAGTACTGGCTTCTCCCGTGCCGGCGAGGGCTGCGAGTCCGATCAACACGTAGCCAGCGTGTCCTACTGACGAATAGGCGAGCATCCGCTTCACCTTCTCCTGTGTCGCCGCGGCGAAATTGCCGACCGTCATGGTAATCACCGCGACGACGGCGAGGACCCAGGCCCATGGCGCCGCCGCGCCGATGGTGTCGAGCGGGAACGCCTCGATCATCACTCTAAATGCGAGCGCGAATCCAGCGGCCTTCGACGCGGAAGAGAGGAACGCGGCGATCGGTGCGGGAGCCCCCTCGTAGGCTTCCGGAGCCCAGAAGTGGAAGGGAACGCTGGCCGTCTTGAAGAGGAAGCCACCGAGCACCAGGAGCACGCCCAGTCCCGCCATGCCGGATTTACCGGCTGCGAGGGTCCCCAGTGTACTGGCGACGACCGAGAGGGACAGCGACCCGGTGACGCCGTAGACGATACTGATCCCGTAGACCATTATTGCGGAGGAGAGCGCGCCGATGAGGAAGTACTTGAGCCCCGCCTCGACGCTTCCTCTGTTCTGCTTGAGGTACGCGACCAGCGCGTATGAGGGGAGGGACGCCAACTCGAGGCTGACGAACGCAGCCGCGAGGTTGTTCGCGACGGCCATTAGACTCATTCCCGTCGCCGCCAGTGCAACGAGGGAGTAGTACTCTGCGAGGTGTTCCTGGTCCTCCAGATAGTCATAACTCGCCACCACGACGAGGAATGCCACGCTTCCGAAGATGAACGTGAAGAACAGGCTCATCCGGTCGACGACCAGCATTCCGGCGTACATCCCTGGGGTGAAGGCCTGGTTCCCGACGCCCGCTGCGAGGAACCACGCGCTCGTCCCGGCGACCGCGAACGAACCGATGGCCGCGATGCCGGACAGAAGGCCGTGTTGCCGGTCGTGTGGCCTGAGGGTATCCACGACGAGCACTGCGAGGGCTGTCAACCCGAAGAGGTACTGTGGCGTCAGATGTGGAAGAGCGACCATTAGAGACCACCTCCGATCGAGAGGATCGGGTGAACGGCGTCCTGGATCATCCCGAAGATCAGGTCGGGCACGACGCCCAGCAGGATGATCAACAGGATCAACGCGACGATGGATGCCTTATCGTGGAGTGCTGCTGGCACGATGTCGTGATCGGTATCCGCCCGGAATGGCCCGAACAGGACTCGCTGGAGCGCAAACAGGAGGTATCCTGCCACGATGACGATCCCGAACATCGCCACCGCCGTGAACACCTGTGCGTAGGGTAAGACCGTCGACTGCATGCCACCCAGGAATATGTAGAACTCCCCGGCGAACCCGGCCATCAGCGGGAGCCCCATATACCCGAACGCGGCTGCGGTGAAGACGGTCGCCGTGACCGGCATTCGATCGGCGATTCCAGAGAGGTCACCGACCATCCTCGTGTGTGCGATATTATAAATCACGCCAACCGACATGAACATCAGGCCCGAGATGAGTCCGTGTGCGACCATCTGGAACGTCGCCCCGCCGATGCCGTAGAGGTTGTAGGCAATGAGCCCCAACAGGACGTATCCCATCGAGGAGATGGAGGAGTAGGCAACGATTCGTTTCAGGTCCCGCTGGGCCATCGCGAGCATCGCCCCGTAAATCACGCTGATCACCGCGAAAATGGCGATTGGTATGGCAAGGTCTTTCGCCACGCCGGGTAACATGGTGAAGTTGAACCGGAGCATCGCGTACGTTCCCATTTTCAGGAGGACCCCCGCCAGGATGACGGACACAGGCGTGGGGGCCTCGACGTGAGCGTCTGGCAGCCACGTGTGGAATGGGACCATCGGTACCTTCACCGCGAATCCGGCGAACATGGCGATGAACGCGGCCGTTTTTAGCGTTCCAGGGGAGATACCCGCGAGGGACGTCAGTTGGCCATTGTGGAGCGACTGCGTGATCGTGGGTAGATCGAGTGACGTTACCGGGAGGCCGAATACCAGCGCGATGAACCCGATAAACATCACCAGGCTCGCCACGTTGGTGTAAACGAAGAACTTGATGGCGGCGTACTTCCGCCGAGGGCCGCCCCAGATTGCGATCAGGAAGTACATCGGAACGAGGACGAACTCCCAGGCCACGAACCACGCGAAGAAGTCAAGCGCCGTGAAGACGCCGAGGAGACTCGTCTCCATGAACAACATCAGTCCGTAGAACTGGGACTGGCGCCTGTCGATCGGGGTCCACGCCGACAGGATGGCGAGGCTCGTAAGGACCGTCGTCAGTACCACGAGAGCGAGCCCGATACCGTCGACGCCGACGTGATACCCGATGTCGTACGGACCGACCGTGATCCAGTTGGCCTGTGTCTCGTAGGCGATGTCGCCATTCAACAGTGCATTTCCACTCCCATCGAAGCCCCAGAACATCAGGAGGCTAACCGCGAGCGGGAGCAGACTCAGGCCGAAGGCCAGTTTGGCCGCGACCTCGTCGTTCGAAAGCAGTACGACCACCGCGCTCAGTGCCGTGAGTACCAGAAGGACTTCGATCATCATCTATAACCACCCCCCGAAGAGGGCGACGACGAGCAGGATGACGGTGAGACTCAGCGTCAGGAGTGCAGCGTAGTTCGTCACGACGCCAGTCTGTATTCGCCTGATGCGACTGCCACTTAGCAAGCTAACACTCGAGACGCCATTGACCACGCCGTCGATAATCCCCTGGTCGAACTTGTCCGAGAGTTTGGCCAGAGGCATCGTGACGTCCTCGGCGAGCCAGACCTGATACTCGTCCTGATAGTAATTGTTGTACCAGAGGTCTTTGATCGACCCGAGACGGTCCGTGTGCGGTTCGGGGTCCGGGACATTATATAATGCCCATGCAAGGCCCGCTCCCGCGAGTGCGAGGGCAAGTGAAACGCCAGCACTCACGAGCATCGTTTGCGTTATACCAAGGCCCGGCAGGGCAGTTGCTTCGTACGGGAGCAGATGGTGGTACGTCTCAAGGGTAACTCCCTCGATGCCGTGTTCGAACCACTTGTGAATATAGGTGATATGCCGGCCAGTCAGTTCGGCCACTGGGGCCATGTTCGCGAATCCGACCGTTGCTGCGAGGATACCGAGCACGGTGATCGGGAACTTGACGTTCCACCTGACCCCGTGTGGATCCTCGGCAGTTTCGGTCCGTGGTTCGCCGTGGAAGGTCAAGAACACCATTCGGAAGGTGTAGAACCCGGTGAAGAAGACGGCGATGAGGCCCAGGAGGTAAGAAAAGAGTATCAACGGGTTCCCACCCAGGCCGTGCACCAGTGCCTCGTATAGCACTTCGTCCTTGGACCAGAATCCGGCGAACGGGATGATGCCGGCGAGTGCGAGCGAACCGGAGAGGAACGTGTAGTAGGTGACAGGCATCTCGTGCCTGAGCCCGCCCATGTCCCACATGTTTTCGTTGTGATGCATCGCGATGATGACCGACCCGGCTCCCAGGAAGAGGAGGGCCTTGAAGATTGCGTGAGTCATCAGGTGGAAGGTCGCCGCGACGTACCCACCTGCTCCCAGGGCGAGCATCATGTACCCGTACTGGGAAATGGTCGAGTAGGCGAGCACTTGCTTGATTTCCCGTTTCACGACACCCATCGTCGCTGCCATGAGCGCGGTGAACCCGCCGATGAGGGCAATCAGTGCGAGGACGTTCGGGAGCAGGGCGTAGAACCCGTACATCCGCATGATGAGATAGACACCCGCTGCCACCATGGTGGCCGCGTGGATCAGTGCCGAAACCGGAGTGGGGCCTTCCATGGCGTCGGGCAGCCACGTGTGTAGTGGGAACTGTGCGGACTTTCCGATAACTCCACCCAGCACGAGGACACCGATGATCGCAAACCAGGTGTGGGCGTCCAGGCCAACGACCTGGAGGAACGATGCGACCTGCTCCGGGACGTGTGCTTTCGCACTCAATGCGTGTTCGGCCAGTTGGGGGAATCCGAGGTGTTCACCCCGTGGGGCGAACATCCCGGTCCCGAACGTCGCGAAGATGGCGACCACACCGACGAGGAAGAAGTAATCCCCGAACCGCGTTACGAGGAACGCCTTCTTCGCAGCGCTCGCCGGCCCAGGTTCGCGGAACCAGAAACCGATGAGGAGCCACGAACACAGGCCGACCAACTCGAAGAACATGAACGCCATCAGGATGTTCGACGAGAGGACGAATCCCAGCATCGAGAACGAGAACAGGCCGAGTCCGGCGTAGTACCGGGGAAGTCCGGTCTCGCCCTCGTCGTTCATGTACCCGAGGCTGAATACGTGGACGAGGAAACTGATCAGCGACACGATCAACAGCATGTACGCCGACAGCGGGTCGAGTAACATGCCGAAGGACAGATCGAGCGTCTCTGGCCCGAGTCCGGTCGTCCATCGATACCACTCCTGGTTGAAGTACTGTTCTGCGTTACTGACGGTGACGTAAAGCCACCCCGAAACGGCGAGCGATCCACCTGTCGCAACGATCCCCGGAATCGCGCCGCCCTTCGGTAACAGTCGTGGGGCGAAGTGCCCGACCAGAAGGACGAGTACGAACGAGACCAGAGGCAACAGCGGTATCGCCGCCGCGTATTGGAATGCACCTGCCATCTTACCACCTCAATGTCGTCGGTTTCGTGACGTCTACGTCGTTGAAGTTCCTGAACAGGACCAGGATGATGCCGATTCCCACAGCGACTTCCGCTGCGGCCAGTCCCACCACGAAGAGGCTGAACGTCTGACCGGTGATATTGCCCCACTGATGGGAGAAGGCCACCAGGTTGATGTTTGCCGCGTTGAGCATCAACTCGACCGACATCAGGAACAACAGCGCGTTCCGCCTGGTCAATATGCCGAACAGTCCGATGCTGAAGACTGCCGCCGAGAGCAGGAGGTAATACTGCACTGGAACGACCATCAGTCCTCACCCCCCCGCTTTCGCTCGAGAACGGACTCCCGTTCCCGTCTGGCGAGCATGACAGCGGCGATAAGCGCTGCGACGAGGACCAGTGAGATGGTGAAGAATACGGAGAGGAACTCGGCTCCCGGAATGGTCGCCTCGCCTCCGGAAATGTTCACCAGTGCTCGACCGATGCTCCCCGTGATGTGAGCACCGGCTTCGAATCCCACCGCCGGTTCGTAGGATGCCGCGACCATCGTTACACCGATCACGACGAAAAACGCGACCGCGGCGAGTCCGGGGAGGAAATTCCGATCCTCGAGCAACTCCGGACTGGTCGTCATGCGTTCACCTCCTCGCCGGCGCGGGTCAACATCACCGCGAAGACGATGAGGATGAGGACCCCACCAACGTATACGAGTACCTGAATCGCCGCGATGAATGCGGCTTTCAACATGAGGAAGTGAACGGCGATGCTCAACAGAGCAGCACCCAGGAAAAGCGCCGAGTGCCAGACGTCCTTTACCAGGACGACCCCGAGGCTGCTCGCCAGGGTCACGAACGCGAAGAGGCCGAACGCCAGGTATTCAACGACCATTGGAGCCCACCTCCCGGTCCGACTGCCAGCGGTTCATTGATAATCGACCTCCCCCTCACCCTCGTCGATCCACGCCGTCCGATCCGGTTCGCGGGATTCGATCGGATCGATGTCGTTGTACCACGGGACGTTCTTGAGTTGCTCCTTGTTGTAGGCCAGGTCGTGCTTCGTATCGCCGGTGAATTCGAAATTCTGGGTGAGCAAGATTGCCTCCGTGGGACACACTTCTTCGCACAACCGACAGTAGATACACTGGCCGACGTGAAGGTCGTACTCTTCGCCGTTTCGTTGATCGTCCATCACGATGTGTATCGTATCGTTGGGACAGACCGTCTCGCACTGTCGACACCAGATACATCGTTCCTGGCTCCACTTGTGGACGCCCCGGAACCGGGGACTCACTTCCGGAGCCTGTTCCGGGTATTCCACGGTGAACGTTTCGCCGTCGAGCGCGTGCTTCATCGTCGTCGCGAGCGATTTCAAGACGCCGATCATTGTATCACCCCGATGAGAATGGCCGTGAGAACCAGATTGAGGAATGCCAGTTCGATCATGCCCTTCCATCCGATGTTGAGCAACTGGTCGGGCCGGACCCGCGGGATTGCGGACCGGAACCACTGGGTGAAGAAGAAGATACCCCAGACTTTCGCAACGAACCAGACGATGCCGGGAACCATGTTGATGACCGGTGCCTGGATCGGAGCAGTGGGGCCCCCGAGGAAGAGGGTGGTAATGATGGCCCCACCCAGGAAGATGTGGAGGAACTCGCCCAGATAGAAGAGGACGAAGTATACAGATGAGTACTCAGTCTGGTATCCCGCAACCAGATCGTTCGGTGCTTCGGGGAGGTCGAACGGGTTTCGCCCGATTTCGGCGAGGTTCGCAGCCATAAACAGCGCAAACGCGAAGGGATTGACGAATCCGTACCACGCTGGAATCCCGATCGGGCCGAACGAAATCAGGGTCTGGGACTGTACCGCAACGATCGTCGAAATTTTGAACGATCCGGCGAAGAGAGCCACGGACGCGCCGACTGCCACGAGCGGAATTTCGTATGCGAGGTTCTGTGCGACTGCTCGAAGGCCACCGAGCATCGAGTACTTGTTCGCTGAGGCATACCCACCGATGACGAGGCCGAGCGACGCAATCGAGGAGACCGCGAACAGGTAGACGAGTCCGATCGAGGGATCCGCCAGCTGAATACCGTTACCGAACGGAATAACGGCGAATCCCAACATCGCCGAGAACACGATGAGAAACGGCGCGAAATCGTACGCCGGTCGATCCACGTTCTCCGGGATGATGAGTTCCTTCGTGAGAAGTCGGACCGCGTCGACCACGATCGTGAGAATGCCGTACGGGCCGACGCGGTCGACCGCGATCCGATCGGTGAACGCCGCGGTGAGTTTCCGTTTCATATATGGGCCGGCGATAGCAGCGAACAGGAGCGTGATGGTCGCCACCAGTCCGGCACCAAGTAATCCGCCAAGCACCTGGGAGAACAACGCGTTGGGATCCAATCCGAGGAGCCTCGCGATCGTATTCACCAGGGGTGCTGGAGTTGCCTGTACCATTACCGATCGACCTCCGCGAGCACGATGTCGAGACTACCGACCGTCGCGATCAGGTCCGGGATCAGTTCGCCCTCCGACATCTCCGGGAGGGTCGAGAGGTTCACGAAACTCGGTCCCCGAATCTTGAACCGGGCTGGTTTGTCGGTTCCATCGGTTCTGATGTAAATTCCGAGTTCGCCTTTTGCCCCCTCGATTGCGCGGTAAATCTCCTGGCCCGCTTCCGGCTTGAGACTCCGGGGAACGTTCGACTGGATCTCTCGTTCGTCTTCCGGCCAGTCCTCGAGCAGATTGACACACTGTTCGATGATCTTCCCGGACTCTTCGACCTCCCGCAACCGCACCAGGAGGCGGGCGTAGTTGTCGCCCCCTTCGGCCGTCCGGACGTCCCAGTCCAGGTTTTCGTAGTACCCATACGGGTCGTCCCGCCGGAGGTCGTAATCCACGCCCGAGGCCCTCGCGATGGGACCGGCGACCCCGTAATCCTTCGCCACGTCCGGTGCGAGATACCCGGTATCGACGGTCCGCATCTGGAAGAGTTCGTTCTGGCTCAGGATGTTGTGATATTCGTCGAGGCGCTCCGGGAGATCCTCCAGGAAATCCCGGATTTTCTCGAAGAACTCCTGCCGGGGCTCCGGCAGGTCCCAGACCACGCCCCCGAGGCGGAAGTAATTGTACATCAGGCGCTGGCCCGTGAGGTCCTCGAGGATATTCATCACGACCTCCCGGTCCTTCATCGCGTACATGAACGCGGCGGCGAAGTCGCCCATGATGTCCAGTCCGAACGTCGCGACCGCGAGGAGGTGGGCCGATATCCGGTTGAGTTCCGCGCCCATCGTCCGGATGACCTGGGCGTACTCGGGAACGTCGATGTCGGCCAGGTCCTCGGCCGCTCGCGCGTACGACCACTCGTTGAGTAGTCCGGCCGGCGTGTAATCCCACCGGTCCGGATAGGGCATAATCTGGTGGCGGTACGTGCTTTTCTCGCACATCTGCTCCTGACACCGGTGGAGATACCCGATGTCGGGATCGATGTCGGCGAGTTGTTCCCCGTCGAGGACCGTCTTGATGTGCAGGACACCGTGTGTCGCCGGGTGATGGGGACCGATGTTCAGGAACATCGTGTCCAGGTCCTCGTCGTCCTCCAGTTCGAAGTGGTCCTCGATTGGGTTCTTGTGCTGTTCGAGCGTGACGATTTGCGGTTTGTCCTGGTCGTAGTCCTTGCTCAGGGGATGGCCTTGCCACGTTTCAGGCAGAAGGATCCGGCGGAGGTCGGGATGGTCGTCGTACTGGATGCCGACCAGGTCGTAGGCCTCCCGTTCGTGCCAGTTTGCCGCCGAGAATACGGGTGCCCCGCTCTCCTGCTTTGGATCCTCCCGGGGCGTCGGAACGATGACGCTTACTTCCTGTTGTGCGTCCTCCCACTTCCTGAGGTGGTAAATCGACTCGTATCGGTCTTCGAGTTCCTGTGCCGTGACGTTGCTTAGATGATCGAAGCCGGCTTCGTCCCGCAGGGTCCGAAGCGTGTCCTGGACCGCGTCGGCTCTAATGACAAACCCCTCTGCGTTGACGTGAGTCTCCCTGTCGATGACCGCGTCTCCCAGGAGCTTCTCGATTTCGTCGTAGTCGACACCCGTCTCCGCGTCGACGTCGGGTTCCTCGGACGACTCGTTCGTACTCATGGTGAATCAGCCCAGTTGTACCGCATTACTAGTGTGTCCTCGTCGATCCGCTCGGTCAGGTGGTCCACTAATTCGTCCCGTTCGAGATTCCCGAACTCCTCGAGTTCGTACGGCTTTACCGTTACGGGGGAGGACTCCCCGTTTGCGATCCGTTCCTGTAGTTTTGCGATGCCGTAAACCAGGGCCTCGGGTCGAGGGGGACAGCCCGGAATGTGGATGTCCACAGGGATGACTTCCTCGGCCCCCTTGACGACGTTGTATCCCTCCTGGAAGGGGCCTCCGGAAGCCGAACAGTTGCCCATATTGACGACGAACTTCGGTTCCGGCATCTGGTCGTAGACCCGCTTCATCCGGGGGGCGAACTTCGAGACGATGGTCCCCGGGACGATCATGACGTCTGCCTGTCTCGGGGACGCACGGGGAACGCCGGCGTGGAACCGGTCGAGGTCGTGCTTCACCGTGTAACTCTGCATCATCTCGATGCTGCAGCAGGCGATGCCGAATTGCAACATGAACATCGAGGAGCCCCGGGCCCAGTTCATGAACTTGTCCAGTTTCGAAAGAATGAACGGGTTGGACCCGAAGGCCTCCCGGAGTCGGGAGTTGAACCGCTCGTCGAGGCCAGTACCCATTCGGCCCTCCTGCGTGGCTGTGCTGGGAACGTCAGCTTCGACGATGTTCTCTCTGGGTGTGTCACTACTCATGTCTCGACATCCTCCGTTCGTAGCGTGGACGGCGCACCCACTGGACTGCGCCCTTCCGCCAGGCCCAGGCCAACGGGATGATGAGAATCAGAATGAAGAGTAACATTGGCCCGAGCGCCCACGTGAGGCCATCGATTCGAACAGCGTCCTGGTAGATGACCGTCCAGGGGAAGATCATGACGGTTTCGATGTCGAACACGACGAACAACAGCGCGACCATGTAATACTGGATATTGAAGCGGATGCGCGTGTTGCCAGTCGGCACCTCACCGCTCTCGTAGGTCGATCGTTTGCCTTGTTCCGGCACGCTGGGACGAAGGAGCCAGGAGATACCGATCATGAGGACCGGTATAAATATCCCGACAAGTGCCAGCATGCCGACAGCGATCCATGGGTTCATAAGTGTGCTCCGTATCGTGCGAATCTTATGGCTGCCCCATCATAAACGTTCATTCTTCCACGTATGCCGTTCCCTCCCCCCATTTTAGGGGGAGACGATTTCCCGTGAAAGCCATGCCCACGCAAATTGTTGACACACATAGGTCCCACCAGTCCGCACCATTCCCCTCCGATCGTGTTTGTTTCTCTAACAGAATCTCAAATTCTTGGAATGGCCCCCAGGGTCATGCCCCCCTGCCGAGTACTTCGACACAGTGGAGTATTCCATCGTCCGGAGGTTCCAATGATCCTTGGTCACCCAGATATCGTGTTCTTTCACCCGCCAAGCATCTACGATTTCAGAGAACGATCGGACGTCCTCGGTCCGATTAGCGACGTAATTCCCTCGACGCAGGTATTCGAGATGTATCCCGTCGGTCTCACGAGCATCGCCGATTACCTCGAGGAACACGGGTACCACGCCCAGATCATCAACCTCGCCTACCAGATGTTGAACGACCCGGACTACGACCCCGACCGGGAGATCGAAACCGCCGATTCGTGGGCGTTCGGCATCGATCTCCACTGGTTACCCCACGCCGATGGCGTAATCGAGGTCGCCCGGCGGATAAAACGGTATCACCCCGGTGCCCCGGTGATCCTCGGGGGCTTGAGTGCCACGTACTATCACGATGAACTCGTCGAGTATCCCTGTATCGATTACGTCATCCGGGGCGATTCGACCGAGGAGCCGATGCGACAACTTCTCGACGCCCTCGATGGAGACGGGGATCTGGATTCAGTCGAGAATTTGACGTATAGACGGGACGGGGAGACCGTGGTTAATCCGCTCTCCTTCCAGCCCGAGACACTGGATTACGCGGCGATTCCGTCCTACACCTACACGATCAGGTCGGTATTCAAGTACGGGAGCCTTCGAAAGATAACCCCACACCGCGGGTGGTGGGATGAAACCACCACGATGCTCCTGACTGCCCGGGGGTGTCGACATAGTTGTGCGTTCTGCGGCGGTGCGAACGCCTACCAGGACGTATGTGCCCGGACGGGACCTGCGTTCCGGTCACCGGAGAAACTCATCGAGGACATCCGCACGATAACCTCGTTTTCCTCGGGGCCGATATTCGTCGTCCACGACCTCCGGATGGGGGGCCGGGACTACGCCAGGGAGTTCTTCGAGCGGCTCTCGAAGGAGGACATCGACAACGAGTTCGTCTTCGAACTGTTCGGACCGGCGACCGAGGACTATTTCGAGGTAATCGACGCGTCCGTCGACCGCTACAATCTGGAACTCAGTCCGGAATCCCACGTCGAGGAGATACGGGCGAAACTGGGGAAGTTCGCCGTGTCCAATGAATCGATCGAGTCCACGATCGAGTACGCACTGGACAACGGTTGTCGGACGATCGATATTTTCTACATGATCGGTCTGCCGGAGCAGACCTACGAGGACGCCGTGGGTTGTGTCGACTACGCCGAGACGCTCCTCGAGCGATTCGAAGACGGCCGGATCCGCCCGTTCGTTGCACCCTTGTCCCCGTTTCTCGATCCGGGAAGCCCCGCATTCGAAAACCCAGAGGAGTACGGATACACGTTGCACGCCGAGTCCTTCGAGGATCACCGCAAGGCCCTGCAGGGGCCGAGCTGGAAGCACATGCTGACGTACGAGACGGAGCACCTCTCACGCGACGACATCGTCGATGCGACCTACGAGGCGGGACGGCGAATGAACGACCTGAAATTCGAACACGGTCTCGTCACCGAGGAGACCCACCACAAGATCGAACACAATCTCGACGTTTCAGAGCGGATCATCGAGGAGATCGACCAGGTGATGGACCGGCCCGAACCCGAGCGAGGACGGAAGATCAAGGAAATCGTGGGTGACAGTTCGGATTTCTACGAGAACTCTATCTGCGGGGAGGACGAACTTTCGTGGTCGAGCCAGGGATTACGGGACGTGTTTTCGATCCTCCGCCTCGCAACGAAGGTCATCCTGCACGACATCACGAATCGTGTCAAACGGCGCCGAAGCATCAATCAGGGTCACTGAGGAATCGACAAGTTGTTCCGGAGGATTGTCGGTCGGGACACCTGACCGATGTTGCGGGAGAATCAGGTAATTGAACGGTTGGGTGGGAATCAATTGACTGGACGGTTGCCGTGATCAGGTAACTGAACCGTCGCGGTAATCAGGTAACT
>JBDGTL010000112.1:0-14393 GCA_042216905.1 Halodesulfurarchaeum sp. | reverse complement strand
TGGCACCGACCAACTAAACGACGCAATCGAACTCCAACCCTCCTCCGGTCCCAACGGCGACTACGCCGTCATCAATACCCGGACCGGCGAACTCGAACTCCGCTTCGGGAGCGACAATCCATACGTTCCCGGAGCGGGCCTGAACCCCGACACCATCACTCCATTCAATAACGTATTCACTGTGACGAACAACGGCAGCGAACCGGGACGGGTCTGGTTCACGGTGAGGACCTCACTGATTACCTTCTACACAGGCGCCGACCGAGACGAATCCCTCGTCGGCCGGAACAACAGCGTCGTTCTCGAACCCAACGAAACCATCCACGTGGGAGTGCTCATCGACGCGACCGACGAAGACGTCGAGTCGGTCGAGGAATTCACCGTCCACGCCCACCCACTTGACGCAGATTCCGCCGGTGGCACAGGAGGCTCTGGCGGCGATCTCACGTCTGCGGACCAATCTAGTTCCGGACCTGTCGTCCAGGTATCCAGTACCGATCGGACCCGGTCGATATCGATCACGAACGCGCCCGCCGAATCGTTCCGAATCGACTTCACTCCCCTCCTCATCGACCGCCGCGGCGGGACCCTGATGCTCGAATCGATAACGGTCACCCCGACGGAACCCGGGGACGTCTCCCTACGCGTCTCTCGGGTCGAACCCGGCGCCAGGGCAGGGGTCGCAGACCGGGTCGGCGTCGAGTCGCTCGGTGCCGTGACAGTTACGGTCGAACCCGGGAGCCGGCCGATCTCTCGCGCCGTTCTCCGATTTAGGGCCGATCGCTCCTATCTCAAAACCGTTGGGGTCAGTGCTGAGCAACTGGCGGTGTATCGGACGGACGGGGGAACGAACCGATCTGGAATCGAAATCGTGGACGCTGGTGGAAAGACCGTCTCCTTCACGACCGAGACGGCCGGGTTTTCCACCTTCACGGTAGCCGCGCTCGTTCCCGAAATGGAGGCCGTGACGGCATCGTTGAACGCGAGTACGATCGAACCCGGTGACGTGGCGACGGTGTCGGCGACCGTCGAAAACGTCGGGCGATACAGCGGGACGGGACA
Organism: Halodesulfurarchaeum sp.; assembly: GCA_042216905.1. Lineage (GTDB taxonomy): Archaea > Halobacteriota > Halobacteria > Halobacteriales > Halobacteriaceae > Halodesulfurarchaeum. Next base: position 13,331 of record JBDGTL010000112.1, on the reverse strand, counting down.
GGTCCCCGTGACGGTGAATGGCGCGACCGTCGCGACTCGGACGGTCGATCTCCCAGTCGGGGGACAGTCGGAAATCCTCGTCCCCCTATCGCCGAGGGAACCGGGAACCTATACGGTCGAGGTCGATGGGACGCGGGCCGGGACGCTCACGGTTGTGCGGCCGTCGATGAACGAGACGACCAGCAGGCCGGCTGGGTCTCCGGGTCCCGGTGGGACCGGCGGTGACGGCGGGATTTCCGAATCGACCTCGACACCGACCTCACCGGGTGGGAGGACGACACAACCACCGGAGGGTGTGTCGGGTAGACGGATCGTGAAGCCGACTCAATCACCGGTTTCGGAGCTCTCCGGATTCGGACTCTCGCCGATGTTGATTCTCGCCGGTGTCATTATGATCGCCGCGTCGCTCCTGTTCCTTCACCGCACCGACACGGAGTAATTCCGGAAACCGGTTTATCTTTCAGGAGGCATTATTCAGTGGAATCATGGCCGAGTCGCCGGAAACGGTCGGTGGGGTTCTCCGTCGCCGCACTCGGGTCCGCGACTGCCTTTTGCTGGCCGCCGTTCCTGTGGTCCTGATCGGTGTATTTCTGCTTCCGGAATCCGTTCGACAGTCCTTCGTATTCGTGTACTCGGACCCGACTCTCCTCCGGGCGTACACGGCGCATTTCGTTCACCTCTCCCGGTCGCACCTCCTGGCGAATCTCCTGGCGTACGGTCTCCTTGCCACGTTCGGATACCTGTTGGCGCTACTCGGGAGGCGGAGGCGCCTGTTCGGTGTGGCGCTCCTCACCTATCTCCTCGCCTTCCCGCCCGTGTTGTCCGCGCTGAATCTGGCGATTCCTCGTGACGCGGTCGGCTACGGGTTCTCCGGGATCAACATGGCCATCGTCGGCCTGTTTCCGGTCCTCCTCTTCGAGATGGTTGGACGACATGTCGATGTGCGGATCGAAACGCGTCACTCGCCGATGCTGTTTTTCGCGGGTATCTCGGTAATCGCCGGAATCGGATTGCCCCGGGTGCCGATTTCGCTCGGTATCGTGACGGCGTCGCTCCTGGCCACGACCCTCTACGGTCTCTCGCTCGTCGATTCGCTCCCGTCACGTGGCACGTGGGCTCCCTCGGTCCGGGAACGATCGTGGCCGTCCGGGTGGGGGGACCTGGTTGCCCTGGGATTGGTTCTCTACGTGGGGATGTTGTTCGTGGCGTTCCCCCACGATCCCCAATCCGGAATGACCACTCTCAATACCTACGTGCACCTCCTCGCGTTCTCGCTTGGCTTCCAGGTTCCCTACCTGGGAATCGAACTGGGGCTGTTCGGGCGCGGGTATCGGCCCGGGCCTGGGGAGGGCGAGTGAGTGATTCGGGTAGATACGTATTCGTTTGAGGTGGATGGGGGATACGGAATGGAAGATGGGCAGGAACCACCGACGGTGTCTCCCGATACCACCCAGGTTTTTGTCACCGCCGCTCAATCGTTAGATCGAATCGGGGGATGTCTCTCAAGCGAATCGCCACCGTCGCCTTCGAAGCGGTCGTCGTGCTGTTCGTGATTTCGCTCGTGGCTGGGCAGGTGCTTGGCCAGCCCATTCTCCTTGGATATGTCGAGACCGGGAGCATGGCGCCGACGCTCGAGGCAGGCGATGGCTTCGTGGCGGTTCCCGTGGCGATAAGCGGGGACGTCGAAACGGGGGACGTCGTCGTATTCCGGGCAGAACAGTTGCACGGGGGTGGACTCGTCACACACCGGATCGTGGGCAAAACCGACCGGGGGTACATTACCAAAGGGGACGCGAACCCGTTTACCGATCAGGACGGCGAGGAGCCTCCAGTAAAGCGAGCACAGATCGTCGCTGAAGCCTTGCAAGTCGGGGAAAGTGTCGTCGTGATCCCGAACCTGGGAACCGCTGTCACCGCGATACAGGGAGGACTTGCCGGGGTGCAACGGTGGCTCGCAATCACGCTCGGAACTCGCTCCCTCCTCGGACCACAGGGAATCGCGTATATCCTGTTGGCCCTGTCCGGACTCGCGTACGTCGCGGATTTGCTCTTCGGAACGGAGGCTTCGAAACGACGCGACCGGACCCGCGACCGGGAGACTGGGTACTCGACGCACGTACTCCTCCTGGGACTCGCCGCATTGCTCGTCACTTCCGCCACGGCGGCGATGGTGGTCCCGGCCGGAACCCAGCAATACGGCGTCGTCAGTGCGGAATTCACATCGGAACGACCCACGGTCATTCGGGCTGGGACGGCGGACACACTCCAGTACACCGTCCCGAACGCCGGACTGGTGCCCGTCCACGTCTATCTCGAACCTGCGAGCCAGGGGGTCTCGGTCTCGCCCCACTATCTCTACGTCGGGAGTCGTGGTGAATCGACTGCGGCCCTCACCCTCCATGCCCCCGAGAAGACGGGGTATTACCGGCGGTTCCTCTCGGAACATCGCTACCTCGCGATTCTTCCCAAGGGGCTCGTCGACGCACTGTACGGGATCCATCACTGGCTCCCGATCCTCGTAATCGACCTCGTCCTCGGTGGCGGGCTTTACCTGATCGGATGGCTCGTCGTGGGCCGGGGGAGGCTCAGACTCCGGAAACGGCAGCGAGACCGAAAACGGTCGGTTCGGGCCAGGGCGAGACGACTCGTTTTCGGGATGAAATGAGAGAGGTGGAGGTCGCCGTTTCCCGGGTCGAGGCTGGACGCGAGGAAGTACTGACACGGGCCGTACGCCGTCACACCACGTCACTTAATACTGCCCACCGGAAGTCTGGTGACGATGGTCGACTCCCGGTGGCTCACCCTCGAGGACACCCTCGCCGAGGACAGGCTTCGGGAGTTCAACTGGCTGTGGATCATCGCCACGACCGCCTATGGAGTCGGAGACGTCCTGACGACCATCGCTCTCACCGGGTACGTCCCGGCGGTCACCGAGGGGAATCCGTTGCTCGCTGGTCTTTTGGCCACCTGGGGTCTCCCGGGTCTCGTCGCCGCGAAACTGGCCGCATTTGCGCTCTGTTTTGCCATTAGCCTTTCCGCCGCCGTCGTCTGGGAGGACCGCCTCCTGTATTATCTTCCACCGGTCGTCCTGTCGGTGCTGGGGACGTTCACCACCGTATTCAATATCAGATTGTTGCTCGGGTAACAGTGGAGACGGTACCGCGTACGACTGAAATGGGGGGTTCTCTTCTCGGTCCGAAATATTGCTGAACCCGTCGAGGGCTCTCAGAACCGGGTACGCGCCGCTCTCAGGTCGACCGTGCCCGCGAGGTCACGAAAATCCCGACGAGCACCACGACACCGCCGACCACGGTGAACAGACCGGGGACCTCCTCGAAAATGATAAGGGCGAGCAGGGTACTTCCCACTGGTTCGCCGAGCAACGAGACGCTTACGACGCTCGACTCCACGTACTTCAGCGCCCAGTTGATGACCGTGTGGCCGACGATGCCCGGGCCGAGCGCCATAGCCACGAAGAGTACCCATTCCCGGGGAGGATATCCGAGAAACGGGTGGCCCTGGATGGCGACGATTCCACCCAGCACGACCGCCGACACGCTGTACACCACGATCACGTAGGGAAAAAGCGATAATCGCTGCCGGAGGGACCGGCCGGCAAGGACGTACCCCGCAGCCATCACCGCACCGGCCAGGGCCAACAGGTTTCCGAGGAATGGGTCTTTCCCGACGGCCCCGACACCGAGGAGTCCCGACCCCGACATGACGACGGATCCGAGCAGCGAAACCAGAATGCCGGCGACCAGTCGCGCATTCAATTCCTCCTCGAGCAGCATCCAGGCGGCGACCACCACGAAAATTGGCTGGGTTTGGACCAGCGTCACCGACGCCGCGACGCTCGTCCATTCGAGGGACTCGAACCAGACCGCGAAGTGGAGCGCGAGAGCCAGCCCGGAGAGGAGCGCGAACCCCCAGTCCCGTCCCGATATTTCCCGGAACTCTCCCCGATATTCGAACGCAAAGGGGAGGACGAAGAGCGACATGAAGAGCGCCCGGTAGAACGCCTTCACGATGCTCGGGGCGTGACTCAAGCGGATGAGAATCGCGCTGGTACTCACCGCAGCGATCGCAACGACGATGGCTGCCATCGGTGAGACGTGTGATTCGGCCCACTCGCTCGCTGTGGCTGACACGGAATGAGAGAAGTCGGACCCGCCACAAAGACGTTACTATCAGGCGTCTGCGGGCGTATCGAAGTCGTGGAACTTCTCGCCCTTCTCCTTCGAGAGAATGTTGAGGGCGGCGGCCGCCCCGTCGCCGGCGGCGATGACCGCCTGCCATTCTTCCACCCGGACCATTGCCCCGGTCGCGTAGGCGTCCTCGACGCTCGTTTCCATCGACACTCCCACGTCGACGACTCCCTCCTCGGTGAAGGCACAGCCCAGGTCGGACGCGAGTTCCCTGTCGGCACCTGTTGCGAGGACGACGTACGGGGCCTCGTACTCCCCGGTTTCAGTTTCGACGACGAACCCGTCCCGGGTTTCCTCGACGCCGGTCACTTCCTCATCCAGGTGAATGTCCGTGCCGAAGGACTCGACCTGTTCCCGCGACTGGTCCATGAACGCCGACCCGTCGATGCTCTCGATGCCCAGGTAATTGAAGAGGTGGGCCTTGTGCATCCAGGTTTCGTCCGTGTCGAAGACCGTGGTTTCGAGCCCGTTCTTCTGGGCGAACAGTGCCGCGCTGAGGCCGGCGGGACCCCCGCCGACGACGAGTACATCAGACATGCAATACGAAATTGTACCAGTTCGGAGATAAGGTCACGTTTGGCCGTGGGAATTACGGGTTCTTCAGGAATCCGTTTTGCCGGTAATCATCGCGTCTCGGCACGGACAGTATCTCCGGACGGATCCCTCGCTATCTTGTACAATGCTTACAAAACCCACGACCGCGGCGCGGTCCGACCGTCGAACATTTATACTGTTCGCTATTCCGATTCAGTACGATGCCCTCGGAGCGTGCGATGGCGACCACGCCCTTCGCGGCGATGGACGTGCTCGAGAAGGCGGGGAACCGAGAGAACGTCGTCCACATGGAAGTGGGCGAACCCGACTTCGAACCACCCGGATCGGCAGTATCGGCGGCCACCGCATCGCTCCAGGCAGGATCGATCAATTACACGAATTCCCGGGGAAAGGAGGACCTCCGCGAGGCGATATCGGAGTACTACGACCGGCAGTACGGTGTCTATGTCCCCACGGACCGCCTCATCGTGACGCCTGGGTCTTCACCGGGTCTCCTGATGACGATGCTCGACGTCGTGAATCCAGGTGACGAGGTCGTCCTGACGGATCCGTACTACGCGCCGTATCCCAACCACGTACGCCAGGCGGGCGGTCGTATCGATACCGTTACCCTGGATCCGGAATCGGGATTCGAACCCCGGGTCGAGGACTTCGAGGCCGCGGTCGGCGAGGACTCCGCCGCGATCCTCCTCAACTCGCCACAGAATCCGACTGGCGCAGTCATGAGTGGCCGTTCCATCGAATCCATCGTTCGACTCGGCGAGCGGACGGACACGCGAATCATCTCCGATGAAGTGTACCACGGCCTGGCCTTCGACGCGCCCGAACACACGGTATTGGAGTACACCGACGAGGCGTTTGTTCTCGACGGTGTCTCGAAACGCTACGGGATGACCGGGTGGCGACTCGGCTGGATCGTGGCACCACCGGGCGAAGTCGAAGCGATCAATACCCTGGTCCAGAACCTCCTCATCTGCGCCCCGAACTTCGTCCAGGACGGGGCGACGGCCGCGATCCGGACCGAACCGACGTGGCTCGAGGACATCCGGGAAACCTACCGGGAGCGACGGGACCTCCTCCTCGATGCGGTAAAGCGCTGGGGTCTCGACCTGGGATACACGCCTGAGGGGGCGTACTACCTCCTCATCGACGTCAGCGACCTCCCCGGGGACGCCTTCGAGATTGCCGACCTCTTCCTCACCGAGGCGGGCGTTGCAATGACGCCGGGTCCCGACTTCGGCGAGCAGGCGGAGGATACCCTCCGGGCCTCCTTCGCGACGAGTACCGAGGCGATACAGAAGGCCATCGATCGCCTTGATCCGCTGCTCGCCGAACGACTTGCCGAACAGTAACGGGCGGAATCGACAGAACCGACGTCCCGGGTTCTTCTCAGGATTGTAGTGCTCAATCTGGAGGACCGTTTCGACAGGCCGTCCGGTCAACCGGCGAAAGTCGAGGTTCTGTCCAGGGTCGAGATCGTTCAGGAAGTATGTCGTACGCGTTCAGGAAGTGTCGTACGGTGTGATGCAGATTTCGGAAACCCCCGGTACACTCTCCCCTGTGGGATCTGGGTACGGACGCCGCGATGAGACCATTCCTCTATCATATGATTATTTCACTAATATACGACTATTCTACAAATATATGGAATTTCTACAAATACATGGAATTTCTACAAATATATGACCCCTCTACAAATATATGACCTCTCTACAAATATTCGACTATTCAACTAACATATACTATTCAACAAATATGAGTGCTTTCCACAAACAAATAATACTCAACAAACATACGACCGTCACACTATCTAGTGTGAACGTCCCGAGGTTCAACCCCCGACATCCCCGTGTTTACTTCAATCGTTCCTGCAGGAAGGCGGGGTGAGCGGCGGTAACACCCTCGATCTCGAGAATCTCGTCCTGAATGATCGAGCCGAGTCGATCACCGTCGGGTGCCCGGACCTCCGCCATAAACATGTGATCGCCGCTCGAACTGTACAGGGACTCGACCGAGTCGAGTCCCTTGAGTTCGTTCGTTACGTCGACGTAGGCGTCGCTTTCGCATTCGATTCCCACGAATGCGATGGACTGCGAGGAGAGCTTCTTCGGGTCGACGTCCGCTGAGTACCCGACGATGACGCCATCCTCCTCGAGTTGATTGATGTATTTTCGAACCGTTGGCTTGGAGACCCCTGCGCGCTCGGCAATCTCCGCGTACGAAGCCTTGGCGTCGTCCTCGAGGATTCCCAGGATGCGCTCCGCGGTCGATTCCACGCTCACACAAGTTGGTTTGGTTCGACGGAAAAAATATCTTCCGAAACTGAAAACGAGGCCTAGACGTGGCGGTCGAGGAGGTCGTAGGACCGCTCCCAGTCGTAGTCCTCGTCGAAGTACCGCTCGGCCAGTGGTTCCTCGGGCATCTCGCCGCGGGCCTGCTTCTCCTCCTGGTACGTCCGGCGGTCTTCCTCTTTGTAGTAGCGACCGGTCAGCACTGTTCCATCGTAGAGGACGTCTTCAGTCTCCCGCATCATCTCCGAGGCTTCCCCACGGTCGGTGATGTCGAAGTCGTAGTCGTCGGATTCCTGGATGTCCACGTACGGGACGTATTGGCGGGCGTCCTTGTTCCAGGTCGGACACTGCGTCAGGAAGTCGACGTGGGAGAATCCGTCGTGCTCGACTGCTTCGACGAGAATCTCCTTCGCCTGGTTCGGATTCACGGCGGCGGTCCGGGCGATGTAGGAGGCACCCGCCGAGAGCGCCATCGACAGCGGCCGGACGGGGTCCTTTGCCACCCCTTTCAACTGGGTCTTCGATTTATGCCCTTTCGGAGCGGTCGGGGCGGACTGGCCCTTGGTGAGGGCGAAGACCTCGTTGTTGAACACGATATACGTCATATCGTGGTTCTCCCGGGCGGTGTGCATGAAGTGATTCCCGCCGATGCCGTACCCGTCACCGTCGCCGCCAGCAGCCACGACTTCGACGTCGTGATTGGCCATCTTGGTCGCCCGCGAGAGCGGTAGCGTCCTGCCGTGAATCGCGTGGAAGCCGTAACTGTCGAAGTAGCTGTTCAGTTTCCCCGAGCACCCGATCCCGGTCACGACGAAGATCTCTTCCGGATCTCGCCCGAGTTCGGCCATCGCCCCTTTGAGGGCGTTGAGCACGGCGAAGTCACCACAGCCCGGACACCAGGTGGGTTGTGGTTCAGCCGTGGGCGTGAAGTCGTCCTGTTCGATTGGTTCGTCCGAATCGGTGGCACTGAATACGCTCATGATCAATCACCTGCTGGTCGCTTGAGAGTGGTGTTCGCGGTGGTTTCCTCCACCCCGCCTGCCAGTTCGATCTCGACTGCCTCGACGATTTCTGCGGGTTGGATCGGATTACCGCTGTACTTGAGGAGGTTCGTAAGCCGATCCCCGTACGCGCCGAGTTCGCGCCGGATCAACCCGGCGAACTGCCCGCTCGCGTTCATCTCGACCACCAACGCCGTATCGACGCTCTCGAGGAACTCGGCGACGGTCTCACTCGGGAATGGAACGAGTTCGCTTACCCCCAGACCACGAATGGCCACCCCATCATCTTGCAACTGCTCGATGGCCTCTTCGACGGCACCCTTCTGACTACCCCAGGTTATGATCCCGAGGTCCGCGTCCTCGTCGCCCCAGTGCGTGTTGTAGGATTCGTAGTCCTCCATCGCATCGCGGACGAGGTCCATTTTCTCCATCCGTCGGTCCATCTGCTTCGTGCGGTTCGTCGGGTCCTCTGCGATCTGGCCGTTCGGCCAGTGCTCGTTTCCGGTCGCAAGGAAGCGCCCGCCTCGTTGGCCCGGAACCGAACGCGGGTTGATGGGGTCCTCGCTGTCGGTGCGGAACCGCTCGTAAACCCCACCGACGTCGTGGGGCAGGTCTTCGAGTTCGTCCTCCGTGGGCACCGTTCCGAGGTCCGGATTCGGTTCACGATCGAAGAAGCTCCGCGAGACGTTCGTGTACTGGCCCGTCAACTGGTCGTCGTAGACGACGATCGCTGGAAGTTGGTACTCGTAGGCCAATTGGAATGCCTGTCGGGTCTGCTCGTAGGCCTCTCTGACTGTCCCCGGCGCGAAGACGACCCGGTTCGAGTCGCCCTGGCTCGAGTAGAGGACGTGTTCGAGGTCGCCCTGTTCGGTCTTGGTCGGCATCCCGGTCGAGGGACCCGCCCGCATCGCCTCCGCGTACACGACCGGCGTTTCGGTCATCTCGGCAAGCCCCAGTGACTCCGTCATCAACGAGAATCCGCCGCCCGAGGAGCCAGTGAGTGCCTTCACGCCAGCGTGGCTCGCACCGATAGCCATCACTCCCGCTGCGATCTCGTCTTCGACCTGTTCGGCGACCCCGTCCAGGTTCTCGAGGTGCTCGGAGAGGATGGTAAAGACGTCCGTCCACGGGGTCATCGGGTACCCGGAGACGAACCGACAGCCCTCGTCGATGGCACCGAAGGAGATGGCGTGGCTGACAGAGAGCAGCGCCTGTTCCTCGTCGTGTTGTCCCTCCGGGAGTTCGATGTCGTGTGTCTTTTCTGCCTCCTCTTCGGCCCACTGGTAGGCGTCTTCGAGAACCTTGAGGTTCGGTTCGAGGATCTTCTCCGGCATCGCCTCACTCATCAGTTCTTCGATCGGGTCGAGCGGCATCCCGATGAACGACGCCGTGACACCGACCCCGGCCGTGTTCCGCATGACCTCGCGGCCGTGTTCCTTCGCCATCCCACGGAGATCGACCGGGTAGACGGACCAGTCGTTCTCCTCGGCTCGTTCCTCCAGGTCGGGGACCTCCTCTGCGTCGATGACTCCCTCGTCGTAGACGATGACACCGCCTTCATTGAGGTCGTCCAGGTTCTCGGAGAGCGGTTTGATCTCTTCGTTCCCGTAGACGGTCTCCTCTCTGGGGTTCCTGGCAAAACTGTCCCCGAGTGCCAGCAAGAAGTGATAGCCGTCGCCGCGGGTCTCGACGGGTTCCGTGCTGGCCCGTACCTCGACGAAGGTGTGACCCCCCCGGATCCGCGAGGGGTAGTGTCGATGCGTGACGACGTTGAGTCCGTGACGCATCAGCGCTTTCGTGAAATTCTGACTGGTCGAGTCGATTCCGTCGCCGGAACCGCCTGCGATCCGCCAGATGAGTTCGTCCTGCGTCATGATGTGGCCTCGGCCCTGAGGGGACCGGTACCGAGGATTTAGGGGAGGGGCACACTAAATCGTTTGCTATTGAATACCATTGAACGTTCGTGATGGACTTCCCCGCTTCTGCCCATGGAAAAAACGACACAATCGAAAGACGTGACCGGGGTGATCCCGGATCAGTTGGCGAATTATCTCACTCGATAGTTATATTATATCCGTTACAATTTGACCGAACTGCAGGCCGGTTTTGCTTTCGCACGCGACGGAAGCGAATCGTCGGCGCGCGTTATCGAGGATCGACTCGATTTCGGCTTCGATATCGTGAAATCCCACGTAATAACGGGTAACTCGGTCGGAAGGAGATATGGAGTGACAGATGGTGACTGAATTGTCACCGTTCGTACCAGGTGGCCACTGAAACGATCCTCTCGGAATAAATCTCACAGGTCGGCAGGCAACTGATCAGATTGTCCGGAGGATCATGGCACCAATCGAACGGGCGGGACCGTTCGGAACAGACAGTATTCCCTTTCCTAGTACTGTCCGAAACCACGTCCATTGGCCAAACCCGTCCTGCAATCTTCGAATTGCCCGAACACCGTCCCGCAATCTTCGAATTGCCCGAACACCGTCCCGCAGTTTTCGACCTCTCCGTACCCCGTCCCGCAGTTTTCGTACTCTCCGAACACCGTCCCGCAGTCATTACGAATATTCCGTATTCGACGGTACCCGTCTCTTCCCGATATCGGTCAAAAGTCGATACGCGGAAACCACAGAGTGACGCGGGCTACTGCGGAAAACAGACCTCGATGCGGTCGGTATTTCCGGGGAACCGGTACGGAGTCGAGACGTGTTCGTCGTGTTCGTCCTCAGGAGGACTCGGACGCGGCCCGTCGATTCAGGATTCCGACCATGTTCGCGGTCTCGGCCACCATCGAGCGAAGGGAGTCGCCCGTCCGTGCTTCCTCGTCGAGGACGATCGGTTTGCCCTCGTCACCGCCGGTGCGAACCGCTGTGTCGAGGGGGATTTCGCCCAGGAACGGCATGTCCGACGCCTCTGCGAATTCCCTTCCTCCACCGGACCCGAAGATGTCGTGTTCCGATCCGCAGTCCGGACACACGAACGTGCTCATGTTCTCGACGATACCGAGCACCGGGGTGTCGTGTTTGGCGAACATCTCGAGACCGCGACGGGCGTCCTCGAGTGCGATTTCTTGTGGGGTCGTGACGATCACCGACCCGGTGATCGGGATGGTCTGGAGGAGGGTGAGCTGGGTGTCACCGGTGCCTGGCGGTAAGTCGATCACGAGATAATCCAGGTCGCCCCACACCACGTCGTCGACGAGCTGGGTGATGGTATTGTGGACCATCGGTCCCCGCCAGATGACCGGATCGTCCTCACCGAGCAGGAGGCCGAGACTGATGACCCGCATGCCGTAGGCCTCCGGGGGGAGGACCTTCTCGTCCGGCGTCCCCTGTGGCCGGTCTGTTACGTTAAGCATCCGCGGGACGTTCGGCCCGTACATGTCCGCGTCGAAGAGACCGACTGATGCCCCGCGGGCAGCCAGACCGGCGGCGAGGTTCACGGCAATCGTCGTCTTGCCGACGCCACCCTTCCCTGATGCGACGGTAATGACGTTCGAGATGGACTCGAGCGGTCGGGTTTCCTCGCCCTCTGACCCGGGACCGACGTTCTCGACGCCGGCACCCTCCTCGCCGTCATCGTCCCGGGCGGTTTCGAGTGTCACGTCGAGTCCTGCGTCCTCGAGTGCCTCCCGGACGCTCGACCTGATCGACTCTTCGACGGGTGAGCCTACGGCCGTCAGGCGGAGTTCGACCCGCACCTGGTCGTCGTCCACCGTGACGTCCCCGAGTAGGCCGAGCGAGACGATGTCGTCGTTCAAGTCCGGATCCTCGACGTCCGACAGTACGTCCCTGACAGAAGCCTCGTCCATGACGGACCTAGGCGACATTGCCGAAATAAGGATTGTGACCTGGTATCGGGAGCGACGATCGAAACCGAGTGAGTCCTGCCGTTGGAGGTAACCATTACTGGTTACACTTGGTCGATTTCACCCGCGAATTTAAGGGTATCCACCCGTCAGTAGGGAATATGCTCTCCGACGATTTCGGTCGGGAGGTCTCAGGTGTCCGGGTCTCCCTGACCGATCGTTGCAATTTCGACTGTGTCTACTGCCACAACGAGGGGCTGGGGGATACCAGGGGCCCGATGGCCCCCCGGGAGCACGAGATGAACACGGACGACGTGGTCAGGTTTCTCGAGGTCGCCCGGGAGTTCGACGTACAGAAGGTCAAGTTCACGGGCGGTGAACCGATGCTCCGGGAGGACCTCGAGGAGATTATCGCGCGGACGCCAGCGGGAATGGAACCCTCGCTCACCACCAACGGGACCTTCCTTCCGGGTCGCGCTGCGGACCTCAGGGACGCGGGTCTAACGCGAGTCAACATATCGCAGGATGCACTCGATCCCGACTCGTTCAAAGCCGTCACCCAGAGCGGCGCGTACGACGCAGTCATCGAGGGCGTCGAGGCTGCAATTGATGCGGGGTTGACACCGGTCAAACTCAACATGGTGGTCTTCGAACAGACCGCCGAACACATCCCGGACATGGTTGACCACGTCGCCGAAAACGATGGTCTCCGACTCCAGTTGATCGAGTTCATGCCGGAACTCGTCGGGAAAGAGGAGTGGGCGATCGACATCGGGTCGGTGCACGACTGGTTGCGGGACCGGGCCGACCGCGTTGACGTGCGGGACATGCACCATCGGAACCGGTATTACGTCGGCGACGGGATGGTCGAAATCGTCGATCCGGTCGAGAACGAGGACTTCTGTGCGAACTGTCACCGCGTCCGGGTGACCCACGAGGGGAAATTGAAAGGGTGTCTCAACCGGAACGACGACCTCCGGTCGATGGGGGAGATGACGAAAGCGGAGATCAGAGAGAAATTCCGGGAGACGGTCGCGAATCGCGTCCCATACTACGGCGAGTACATGATAAAGGACGACGACGGCGAGTGGGTGATGAACGAGGAGTACGTCCCTGAGGAACCGGTAAAGCAGGGACCCACGCCGACAGCGAGTGTCGCGGACGACGATTGAAGGCGTTGCTGCAGAGGGCAATTGAGGCAATTATCGCGGACGGCAATTGGGGCAGTAGTTGCATACGGCAATCGAAGCCACTATCGAAGACGACGATTCAGACGACTGTTGGGACCGAAGGGTGGAACCGCAGTTCGTATTTCGCTACATTGCTACATTCCATATTGTCGTATATTTTATCATCGAGCTATATATTAACGAACTGTACTTTGTCTATTACATGTTTCCCCTTATATTATTATTATATTATTATATAGAATCTCTATTATATTATTATATACTTTTTATTATAT
>JBDGTL010000075.1:6467-14431 GCA_042216905.1 Halodesulfurarchaeum sp. | reverse complement strand
AATAATAATAATAATAATAATAATAATAATAATAATAATAATAATAATAATAATAATATAATTACTAAAGGTGTTCGAAGTGTGATTGACACAGTTAAATCAAATAATTGCCCGTATATATTAAGTTAAATTGTAAAATTTATCAGGATTTGGTATAATGTAAATTTCCAGGTGTCACAACAGTATAGACCGCCGACATCGAAATTAATACTATATTACCGATAAATCCTGAGTCCCCCTATATCACCATACATCACATAAAATACGGGTAAAGTACGTGAATCATAGGGTAACGATTGACACAGGACTACTCTACGCGCACACAATTAATATTGAGTAAGGACCGAAACAACCAATTCAATTGATTTCCGCGAGGAAAAAACCGTACGTGGGATGCCGGTTCCCTCAGGGGGCCTCGTCGAAAAGCGTCTCGCCCTCGAGCATATGCTCCTCGACGACGTCGAGATCGAGGGTCAGGCCGAGGCCGGGTCGCTCAGGAATCTCCATCCGACCGTCGACGATGAGGTCGTCTTCCTCGACGAGGTCCTCCCACCAGTCAAGTTGGTATGAGTGATACTCGACAGCCAGAGCGTTCGGAATCGTCGTGGCGAGTTGTGCACTCGCCATCGTTCCGATTGGGGAGGCGACGTTGTGCATCGCGACAGGGATATAGTACACGTCCGCCATGTGGGCGATTTTCTGCGTCTCACGCATACCACCGACTTTCGGAAGGTCCGGCGCGATGATGTCGACAGCCTCCTCTTCGATCAATCGACGAAGGCCGTGAGTCCTGTAGACGTTTTCTCCAGCGGTAATCGGGGTGGCGGTGTTCCTGGTGACGGTTCGCTGGACGTCGTGGTTCTCCGGTGGAACCGGGTCCTCGAGCCACCACACGTCGTACTCCTCGACGGTTCGTGCCAGTCGCTTCGCCGCGTCGGCCGAAAACGACCAGTGACAATCGAAGGCGACTTCCGCCCGGTCGCCGACCTGCTCGGTCACCGCCTCGACGATCGAGGCCTTGTGTTCGACTTCCTGGGGTGTAAGATGTCGATTCGCCCGGTCGACCTCGTGTCCACTCGGAACGTCGAGGTCGAACTTGAGGGCGTCATATCCCAGTTCGGAGACGACGCGTTCTGCCTCCCTGGCGTTCGATTCCGGTTCGGATTCCTCGCCCGCGTGACAGTCACAGTACACCCTGACCTCGTCCCGGTACTTCCCGCCGAGCAACTGGTAGGCCGGCACGTCAAGGACCTTCCCGGCGAGGTCGTGAAGGGCGATTTCGATGCCGGAGATAGCCGAGATGACCTTCCCGCTGATCGAACCTTCCCCGGACATCTTCTGTACGAGATGTTCGTATATCCGGTCGATGTCGAGCGGGTTCTCACCCACGACGAAGGGAGTCATCCGTTCGATGATCTCGGCGTCGCCACCGCCCCAGTACGACTCGCCAGTCCCGACGATACCCGCGTCGGTGTAGACTCGCACGAGAATCCACGGATAATTCCCTTCCACGATAGTCGACTGGACGTCGGTGATCTCGAGGTCCCGACCACCACCTCGCTCATTGGTCAAGTCGAGCGTTTCCGAGGACAGGTCCCGCATCGTGTAGTGTGCGTTGGGATCCGACAGTTGCCGGTAATTTCTGCTCATTGTGACCACGTCGACATTGAATCCCCGGGGTAATCAACGTGGGTGCCACCGGAACCGCCCGATCGACGCCCATTCGTTCGAACCCCTCCCAAATCAGGGTTGGATCACTGGAAACGTTTGGCAATTCAGGTCGTCGTAAACCCGTCGAACCTCTCGATCAGGGACGTCGCATTATCGTACATATGATAATTATTGAACAGGCAGTACACGGTATCATACTCCGCCACCAGTTCCCGAATGCGATCGGCCAATCGGTCGAGTTCCGACGATGAATACCGGTAATCGTAGTCGTACCGATCGTCGTTCAGTCCGTGGAGGCGGAGGTACGATACCGATTTATCGGAGACGGGATCATCGCGGAGGGGATCGACGACGTGAATCAGATCGAGTTCCGAACAGACGTCCTCGACGAGCGTGCGATCGTCGTGCCACTCTCCACGGGGTTCCCAGGCGACGTCGATACCGCTACGATCGATTCTGGAGAAGAATTCCCGCATGTTCGAGACGTTCTCCGCCGCCGGTCCGAAACTGGGTGGGGTCTGGAGCAGTATCAAAGAGGCGTCGAGTGCTTTGGCCATAGATTTGGTCTCCTTCCAAGCGTCGATCACCGGCTCCGTTGGCTGGAAGTGACCGACATCCTGCGTCTGATCGTCCGGGATATCATCGCGATGACCGTTCCACGTCGGACTGCGCCAGGAGTGTGTGATTGCCTGGTAGCCCTTGAGCGTGAATTCGAACGACTCCACCGCTTCCGCCCGCCATCGACGGGCGGTCCGTTCCATCGGCAGTGAGTAGAACGTTCGGTTCAATTCTCCCACCGGGAACGCGGTCGAGTAGGCCTGGAGTTTGCTCTCGTACCGGTCCTTCCACCCCGTTGGTGGATCGTAGAACCGATAGCCACAGGTCCCGATTCGGACGTCCATGCGGTTTCACTCGATTCGACCCTCGGAGCGACACCGACTTCATTTTCACTTTCACTCCGCTTCGCTCACCTTCAAAACCATGGCGGGTGTATCCCGAAGTGAGGGCGGGCGTTCTTTCCCCCGTATCGCCCTCTGTCACACGCTCTCAACTCCCCATAGCATGTCACATCAACAGGCACTCGGTCGGTGTCCCAATTGCGACGCCCGCATCGCTCCGCCAGACGTTCTCATCGAGTACACGAAAGACACGGAACGGACCCAGTACGCCGAGTGTCCGCACTGCGAATCGGTCATCCGTCCCATCTGAATCGTCTCCCGTTCTTGGCGGGTGTCCTGGCGTCGAACGCCGGATTCCCGTCTCGTTTCAACGAAGGAGTAGTCGACGGCTTCGATTGATAGGAGGTGGTCGGAAATAGATTAAAATACGCTCCCATCCCCTCTCCAGTCCGAACGAATTGCTCCTCAGAGTTCGAGCACGTCGTAGCGCCGTTCCATGCACCGGTGACATTCTCGCAAACCCTTTTCCTCGGCGAGCGAGCGTTCCATCGTCGTGTACGCCCCCGGGAGAACTGGACAATCCAGTGACGTATGGTAGACGGAAAGGTCCGTTCCCTCCGCCTGAGACACGTACACGCCCCCGGAGGCAGCCTTCTGGGACACGGATTCGTGATATACACGGGTGGGGGCGGAAAAATAAACCTATCCCCCCGAATTGGGGGGACCAGTTTCTCGAATTGGTCGGGTATATATCCCCAGTATTGAATGGGACCGTTCCCTCGAGTTGAATGGATCGTATCCCTCGAGTTGAATGGATCGTATCCCTCGAGTTGGATGGGATCGTATCACTCGAGTTGAATGGGACCGTATTCCTCGAGTTGGGTGGTATCTATCCTCAGTATTGAATAGGAACCCACGGATCGTATAGGATGGGTGGCTCCCCCAGTATTGAATGAGAACCTATCGATCGAATTGGGCGGGAATTCACCCCTCGGATTGGGCCCTGTCTTCCGAGATCGAATGGGACACGGCTGTCGATATTCCCCGGGAACGGCGATTTCGTCGATTCTGCTTCAGGGGAGGATCGACGCCAGGACGAGTAAGCAGACCACCAGGACGAGCAATCCGAGAAACAGCCAAACGGTCCGTTTCGAGGAATCAGCGTGCCGCCTGGAGGATCGGGGATCGACCGGCCCGAGACGATCCACGGCGTCCCGGTTCCCGGTGGCCTTCCCAACACCGATCCGGATCGTGGCAGAGAACGTCTGGGCGAGTGTGGCCAGGATATACATTACCAGTTGTCCGAGTTCCCAGAGCGTCGCGACTACCGGTTGGGAGGTCTCGGAGGGGTCCCCATACTCCTCCCCGTCTGCATCCTCGGCGACCGGGCGAGCCTCCTTCGGGGGTGGCGCAAATTCGATCGGTGCTGATCGCGAGCGAGAGGGTTCCGATCGTGTCTCCCTCGAGTTCCTGGTCTCGGTTTCCGCGGTGGACTCGACGAGAACGTTCCGGTTCGACTCACTTGCGTCCCCCGCTTCGACTGAACCGGTTTCTTCCGGGTCCGCAGGGTCGTCGGAATTGGTCCCGCTGGACCGGGTTTGCTCACTGGCGGACGGCGATTCCCTCCCGGAATCTGACGTCGTCAAGTCGCGTCGTTCCTCCGGAGAGAGCGTGGGGGTATCACCGGCGTCTGCCGTTCGCTTCCGGCGGAATTTCACCCGTCGGATCGAGTCGTCCCAGTCCGTCATCATGATCGCCTCCCCGGTGTCGAGTTCCTGCACCTCGTTTGCGGTATCGCTCCCGAGAATGGACTTCACGACCCTGGTGTCGTTCTCCCACGTGAGACGGTGCCAGACGATCCAGTCACACTGCGTAATGAAGTCTTTGTCCACTGCTGCCGGCCGCTGTGACATCCCGCAGAGACCGAGACCGCGCTTCCGGCCGCGTTTCGCGATCCGGATCAACGTTTCCCCGAGGTCGTCGAGGCCGCCCTGTTGGGGGAGGAACTCGTGTATCTCCTCGACGAGGACGAGAAACGGTTGCTGGACGCGTTTTTCTCTCGTGAACAGAACGGTCAGCGTTTCCTCGATGACGGAATGGGCCCGATCGATCTCGAGAACGTCAGAGATATCGAGTAATACGGGACGGTTCTGGTCGAGACAGAAATCGACGATCTGGCCCGGATCGACGTCGTAGAGTTCGTAATCGAACTCCTGGCCATCGCCGACGTGAACGACGTCGTACCGCTCTCTGAGTGGGGCGTATTCGCCCTCGATGTCGACGATGAGGACCGGAAAACCCTTCTCGAGTAACTCCTCGACGATGACACTCGCGGAGTTGCTCTTTCCCGATCCACTCTTGCCGAAGATGACCCCGCGTCCGGTCAGGACCTCCGTGACCGGGAGGGACAGGCCGTCCTCGGTGACGACGATCCGCTCCGTCTGTGCCATTCGGTCGACTGACTGTAGGTAAGCCGCCGGTAAATACTTGGTGTGCTCGCCGTCCGAAACCACGTGCGGGCGTCGCGGTTGTCGGACGGCCGTCGGACGAGGCCAGTACACTTTTCCCGGGAGGCGGCCTCAGCACCGACATGGCGAAACTGGGCGGTGACGGGTTACCCTTCGATGGTCTGGCCCGGATCGTGATTCCTATCGTGCTGTCGACCCTGATTCTCACCGCGGCGTTCCTCGGGGCAGTCTCCTTCATCGTGGGCGGCGTGCCCGGCTTTCGCTCGAGATTTCCGTATTACGTCCTCGTCATGGCCCTGGGATTCGTCGCGGCGCTTTTTCTCCTCGAACGGCCCCGTATCGACGGGAACCAGGTCCTGATGGCGACGCTGGGTTTGACCGTGACGGTCTTCCTCATCGTGACACTCGCGGGAGAAGGCATCGCCTTTGCACTGACGTATCCCCAGATGGTCTTCGTCGCCGATTTCATCCTCTACCTGCTGGCGGCCGGCCTGATCGGAAGTGGACTCGCATACTGGGCGATACGCCACTGGCGGGAGTTCACCCCACTCCGTCAGTAAGCAGCCCGTCTAAGGGTTCAAATATCACGACCGGACCAGCCCTGTCCATGCTCCGATCCGGTCATCAGGGATTGGCACTCCTCCTGTACACCCCGCTTTCGGGACTAATCGTGGGGACAGGCGGTACGGCTATGCTCGTGGGAGTCCCCGTTCTCCTTCTCGCCGCCAGAGTGCCGGATTTCGATCGGTGGCTCCCGCTTCTTTCGCATCGAGGCCTGACCCATACAATCTGGTTCGCAATCGTCCTCTCGGTCGCGTTTGCCGTCGGTATCGGGACGGTACTCGACCCGGCGATAACGCCAGAGAGTCACACCCTGCTGGTGTACGGAACGCTTGGAGCGGTCGTCGGTCTCCTCTCACACCTCCTCGGCGACAGCGTAACGCCCCAGGGAATCCGACCGTTCTGGCCGCTTTCGTCCCGTCGTATCGCCCTTCACATTGTCAGGTCGAGTGACCGGAGGGTGAACGCGTTCCTGCTCGTCCTCGGCGTCGGGGCCCTCGTTTGGGTTTTCATCGGTTCGTAATGGCACGATGGTCAGCGAGCGGGGATCCGCTCGGATTCTCGAACACTTTTTACCGGCGAACCGACAACTCCGGGACGATGGAGTACGCCGACCTGGTCGTGGTCTATCGACGTCTCGAGTCCACCGAGTCGAACATCGAGAAGACACGGATCGTCGCGGAGACACTCGAATCCGCAGGAGAGGAGGAACTCGAGCGACTGGTGAAACTCCTGCAGGGAAACCTCTTTGCGGAGCGAGAGAGTGAGGAACTCGGCGTCTCCTCCAGTCTCACCAGGTCGGCGATCACCAGGGCAACGGGAATCGACGAGGACACCATCGAGGACTGGTGGCGAGAGACGGGCGACCTCGGGAGCGCAGCGGAACGGGCAAAACGGGAGGAGCGCCAGCAAAGCCTCGTGTCAGAACGGTTGACGGTCGAGCAGGTACACCGGACACTCCGATCGCTCGCGACGTTCGAGGGCTCCGGATCGCAGTCACGGCGGGTCGACGAAATCGCAGGACTGCTATCGAACGCCGAGCCCGAAGAGGCAAAGTACCTCGTTCGGACGACACTCGGCCAGCTCCGGATCGGCGTGGGGAGTGGAACGATCAGGGACGCGATCGCCACGGCGTTTCTCGACGGAGGTGACGACGCGAGCGCCGCCGTCGAGCGAGCGCTGCAGGTCACGAACGATTTCGGGCGCGTGGCGACCGTCGCCCGGGAACGTGGGACAGACGGCCTCGAAGAACTCGACGTCGAGTTGTTCCGCCCGATCCGGGTCATGCTCGCCGAAAAGGCAGAGAGCATCGAGGACGGGATCGATGCGGTTGCGGACAGGCCCGAAGCGGTCCTCGCAGAGTACAAATACGACGGTGTCCGGGTCCAGATTCACGTGGATGGAGCAGACGTGGCCGTCTTCACCCGACGCCTGGAAGAGGTGACCGAACAGTTCCCGGACGTCGTTTCCGCAGTCAGAACTCATCTCGACGTCGAATCCGCCATCCTCGAAGGCGAACTGCTCGGATACGACCCGGAGACCCACGACGTCTACCCGTTCCAGACACTATCCCGCCGGATCAAGCGAAAATACGACATCGAGGAGATGGCCGAGGAGATCCCGGTAGTTTGCTACCTCTTCGATTTGGTATACGTCGGCGGGGAGTCGATACTCGATTCGAGACTCGAGACTCGAATCGATCGGTTGACCGAGGCACTCGACAGCGAGGACTGGACAATCGAACGGGCCACACACCGGCGAAATGCCGATCGGGAGTCGATCCAGTCGTTCTACGAGGACGCACTCTCGGCGGGCCACGAAGGAATCATGCTCAAGAACCTCGAGGCAGCCTATCAGCCGGGACGTCGGGTCGGCTACATGATGAAGGTGAAACCCACCCTCGAATCGCTCGATCTGGTCGTGGTGCGGGCGAAATACAGCGAGGGCCGGCGTCGGAACCAGTTGGGGCGTCTCTATCTCGGGGCCAGGGACGAGGCGACGGGGGACTTCCGCGAAGTCGGTCGCCTCTCGACCGGGTTCACTGACGAGGAACTGGCGGAGGTCACAGAACGGCTCGAGTCACGAATCATCGACCGGGACGGACGGGAGGTCGTTTTCGATCCTGGCGTCGTTCTGGAGGTCGAGTTCGAGGAGATCCAGGAATCACCCGAATACGACTCCGGATACGCTCTTCGATTCCCACGGTTTGTCGATTTCAGAGATGACGTCGGACTCGGGGGCGTCGACACCGTCGACCGGATCGAATCCCTTTACGAATCACAATGACCCGGGGAGGGACGGACGAATCTCAATGATCCGACATTGGGCGAGGACATCAAAATGACACGACAGGGAACGGCCGAAT
>JBDGTL010000075.1:0-6367 GCA_042216905.1 Halodesulfurarchaeum sp. | reverse complement strand
GTCCGGATCTCGCTCCCGGACGGAAAAACGATCGTGGCGGACAGTGGATCACCCGACGGCGATCTGGCCCTCCTCAGTCACGCCCACGGCGATCATCTGTACGTCGACCCGCCGGAGGAAGTCATTGCGTCGGACGTGACCCACGCTCTTGCAGCGAAACGCCGGTCGGAAACACGCACGCCCGACCGGACGGGCGATCCCGACGTGGAACCGTTCGACTCGGGACACGTTCCGGGATCCCGGGCCTTCCTCGTCGAGGCCGACAGGAGATACCTCTACACCGGGGACGTCTCCGTCCGGGACCGGTTCTTCCTCGACGGATTCTCACCGCCCAGTGCAGACGTATTGATCGTCGAATCGACGTACGGACGGCCGGAATACACGTTTCCCCCACAGGAGGAGGTAGAGGCAACAATCGTCGACTGGCTGGAGGACACTGCTGATACGCCCGTTTTACTTATGGGGTATGCGCTGGGTCGAGCACAGGAACTCCAGGTCCTGGCGGATCGAGCCGATCGGAATCGGATATTCGTCACGGACGCCATCGAGCAGATCGACCAGGTCCTCGAGGAAACGACGGCGGCGACGTTTCGACGCGAATCCTACTCGGCGGACGTCACCCTTCGAGCGGGGGATGCGCTGGTCCTCCCGTCCCAGACGAACTATCTCGATTTCGTAGAGCGGATTCGGGAACGGACCGGGGCGCTAAAAGCGGGATTTTCTGGGTGGGCTGTCGACGATTCCTACCGGTTCGCACGCGACCTGGACGTGAGCGTTCCCCTCTCGGATCACTGCGATTTCGAGGAATTGCTGTCGCTAATCGAGGCTGTCGATCCGGCCGTCGTGTACACCGTCCACGGGTTCGTGGACGAACTGGCCCAGGCGATTACCACCGAACTCGGCTACCCGAGTCAGTCGTTGAAGCCAAACCAGACGACGCTTTCCGAGTTTTGAGGTGCATTTCGTGTGTGAGAAGGGGGTCTCGATTCCTCTGTACCCGAGACGGCGTCGATCAGTCGTTCGAATTACTAGGTTGTGTCCGCCGCCATTCGAATTGTCCGATGGCGCAGTGCGGTCATTTGAATTGTCCGATGGCGCGGAGCCGTCGTTCGAATTAAGAGTCCACCCGGTGTAGAGGGACGACGACGGGGCGAGTTGATGCCGCAGGACACCGCAGCCGGTCCGAACGGGCGACGCCGACGCCAAACGGAGCGACAGAATCGACGTCGTCGGACCTGGGTCCGGCGATTGGGGACGCTCTTCGTCGTTTCCGTCCTGCTCGCCGGCGCTCCGCTTTACCCGGTCATCGGTGGGCAGGCCGGGACCGACAGACCCCTCATCGGGACGGCACTGGGACAGGAGGCCACTGGTTCCTTCGAGGAGCACCGGATACACGTCACCCGGGGGACCGAGGCCACGATAGCGTTCACCCACTCGAAACCGGCCGTCCTGTACGTAACGAACGAGAGAATCGGCTACCTCCTCGAAGTTGCAGTCGGCGGTGACGGGACCGATACTGTCACCATCGATACCTATTCCTCGACGAGCGCGGTGGCGTCGGATTACGTCGAGGGTGGGACTGCCAGACTGATTCGGCCGGGTGACGGTCTCGATCGGTCGCTACCGCCGGGAGAGTACACGCTGACGCTCTCCGTGGACGGCCGAACCGTGGATCTGGCGTCGTTGATCGTGGAGAAGCGACCGGAAGTGGGTATGCGAATCCTTTCAGCACCCCGGGAAATTTCGCCGGGGGACCTCGACCAGGACGAACTGCTCAAAGAATCGACTGCGCGGAGGACGGTGGTGAAAGGGGACTACGCGGTAATGGCCATCGACACCCCCGGTCTCGGCTCCGTGATCGACCCGGACGCGTTGCGTGGCGACAACGCGTCGAACGGGATCAACGTCTCCTTCGAGGATACCCGGCCGGAATCCACAGAGGAGGGGGCCTCGTTCAATGCGTCCGGAAATCCCGCCGTAACGACGATGTGGAACGAGGAAACGGCCCGGCTGATTCTCGTCTGGAACACGGGTCGTGTCACATTATATAATGGAAGTCACACCTACCGGGTATCCGTTCGACTGAACGCGGCGTACAACAAACTGGTGACAAACGACACGGTGGCAGCAACCGGAACTATCCACGTCGTCAAACCCTCGATTACCCTCCGGACGGAATCCGAACTCGACGTCTATCCCTGGGAGGATCGCCGACTCCGCCTCGCGGGATCGACGAATTACGTGCCCGGCCACGAACTGGCGTTCCAGATAGCGACCACCGACCCTGTCCCTCGATTCAGGCGAGCGAGGGTGACGGTCCCACCGGATGGAACGTTCGAAACGGCCATCGACGTCTCCGGATTCCCCGCAGGGACTCACATCCTCCGGGTGTACGAGCACCTCTACAAGGCGGAGTGGCCGGTGCGCATTCGAAGGCCGACGGCGTCCCTGTCCATGCCAGATCAATCGCTCACTGAACAGACCCGGGTCGCGGTCGAGAACGTCGACCTCTCCGTGGGTGGGTTCGTCGTGGTTTCCGGACCGGGTGGGAACGTCCTGGGGGTTGCTGGCCCACTCCCGGAAGGACACATCGGGACGATCGAGGTGCCGATTCGCCCGCGCCGTGCGGGGACCGTCTCACTGACCGCGACGGCCTACATGGACTGGAACCAAAACGACGCGTTCGATGCGAACGCGGACAGGACATACACGACTGACGCAGGCCCCGTGTCCGCGAACGCGAGGGTAACGATACCGGAACGGTTCGTTCCCACCACGATACCCACCTCGACGACCACGGAAACCACGAAAACACAGGAAACGACGGTCCCGACGACACTCTCGGTTCGGCACCCCGCACCGATCACCCCCGTGACGACGACCCCGGGCACGGCCAGTTCGGGGGCCGTTTCTGCCATCGCCATCCTCGTTACGGCGTTATTGTTCATACGACAGCGCGAGTAGGCACACTGCAGGACGAGGAGGGGAACCGCCCCACACACTGCAGGGCCTGGAGACGAAACACCGTGGCTCGAGAAACTCGACCGAATTCAATCACGATCGGGAAAGTAGTGGATCTCACCCCGAATGAGGGGACGAGTCGAACGAAATCCGGTAGGACGAGGATCGGACGCCGGTCCCCGGAGGCGAGAGTTTATTTACAGTGGGGGACGCAGATCGATTCGAGATGGGCAGGCCAGGCTGTCCAGCGATCAGGGAGGGTCCCGAACGATGTTCGATACGATGAGCGATCGGGATTTCGTGGATTTCCTCGCTGCGCTGTGGGAAAGTCGGGGTTGGTCGACCGGGGTCCGTGAGCGGGAACCGGGCGTGTACATGATCACGGGCGACCGAAACGACGGGAGTCGGGGTCTCATGGTCGTCGTCCCGGATCCGGAGGCGTCCGTTTCGGGACAGTTGCTCCAGACGCTCGCCAGGATCGGCGAGGACAGCGGCGTCGACGTGACCGTGGCAGCGACCAGGGGAACGTACACCGACGCTGCAGAGCAGGTGGCACACGCAAGAGATATCCACCTCCTCGACCCGTCCAGCCTCGAGAGAACGGTCGCGAAAGAAGACGCCTATGACCTCCTCGAGGAGTTCACCCGAAGCGGTGGATCGCCTCTGAACCGGTTACCGAACGTGTCCCTTCCACTCCCCGGAGTCCCGGGTCGAACCCTTCGTGTCGCGATCGCCGGGGTCGTGGCCGTCGCCCTCGTCTACGGAGCCGTGCAGTTCCTGGGATTCGGTGGGATGCTCGATTCGGTTCTTGCGGGATTGGGACTCCCGTCTTTCGTCCTGCCGTCGCTTCCGATCCCGGACGTCGGATTGGGTCTTGGGGGTGGCGGTGGCTTTCCCGTCACGGCCGTCTCATTGGCCGACGGAAACGGAACGACGGTCGATATCCGGTGGACGGCGAGACAGCAGGACGTCGTCGTCGCGCCGAACGGGGCGCGCTTCGAGTCCGGGGAGAACCGCACCTTCGTCGTCGTGCAGTTGAACGTCACAAACCCGGTGAACCGGACGCTCATTCTCCGACCGCAGTATCTCTCGCTCTCGGCGAACGGTACCAGGTACGGCGTCCAATTCCTGAAGGGCGGCTCCGGACAACTCCCGATTCAGGTCCCGGCGAATTCCTCGAAGCGGGGATACGTGGTGTACTCGATTCCGGCGGACGCGGACAGTGCGACCATCCTGGGCATGCCCGGGACCGACGTCCCCCCGTTCCGGTTCGAACGCGACCGTTCGCTCGACTTCCAGGTCGACCGCGGGTAGATCAGCGTCGGTGCAGCTCAGTTCGGTGAGGCCAATGTTCCGAGAGAACTGCCCCGAGCGTGGGAGACGGATCCGAAGTCCTTTTAGTCACACGCGGCTGATGGTTCGATATCTCGCTGGCATGCGGGCGCCAGCGGGCTCCCGTCGTCTCCGCGACGGGACGGGATGTGATCCGCTCACGACGGATTGAACCATCACGCCCGCGGGTGACAGCATGGCACGAAGTTTTTACTCCCACATCAAGGAGGCCTGGCGGGACCCGGATTCGGGTCCCCTGGCCGAGTTGCAGTGGCAACGAAAGCAGGAGTGGCGCGAGCAGGGCGCAATCGAGCGGATCGAGCGACCGACGCGCCTCGATAAGGCCCGAGAACTCGGATACAAGGCCAAACAGGGCGTCGTCCTCGCCCGGGTGAGCGTCCGGAAGGGCACCGCCCGGAAGTCGAGATTTCGGGCGGGCCGCCGCTCGAAGCGCCAGGGCGTGAACCGGATCGGTCGAAAGAAGAACCTCAAGCGTATTAGCGAGGAACGTGCGACGAGGAAGTACCCGAACCTCCGCGTCCTCAACTCCTACTGGGTCGGCGAGGACGGGAGCCAGAAGTGGTTCGAGGTCATCCTCCTGGATCCCCACCACCCGGCGATCGAAAACGACGACGACCTCAACTGGATCTGCGAGGACACCCAGAAGAACCGGGCACTCCGGGGCCTCACGACCGCAGGCGACCGCAGCCGTGGCCTGTTGAAGCGGGGTACCGGGACGGAACGCGTTCGCCCGAGTGTCACCTCGGGGAACGACGACTGATCGAACCGGTAGCGAACGGATCGACTCGCGATTTTCGACGGTCAGCGATTATCCCCGTTCCCCTCCCCCTCCCCGACGGGACCGAGACGGTACCATTCGTCCCGAGTCCACTATGGGACGGAGAATTCCGACTGGTGACAGGGCCTAGGTTTCCTCCTGTATTACCGGTATTCCCTTCCCCCTTCCACCCACCGACTGCTTTCTTCCTCCCGCTATTGTCATCCCATGGCTATTGCAATCACCCCGCTAATGCAATCACTCCGCTAACGCTATCACCTCTCCTCGCCCCCATCACACGCCCCAGAGGATGGCGATTCCTCCGGTCGTTACCACGAGAAGAATGAGGAGGAGCGGACCACCGACCCGGAGGTAATCCGTGAACCGGTACCCGCCCGGGCCGTAGACCATCATGTTCGTCTGATACCCGATGGGCGTTACGAACGCCGTACTCGCCCCGAACAGGATCGCAATGAGAACGGCGAACTCGTTGATGCCGAGCGTTGCGGCGGTATCCACGGCGATGGGGGAGAGGAGAACGACCGTTGCCACGGGTGTGATGACGTTCGAGAAGAGGTTCGTGAGGAGGTAAAACAACGCGATGACAGCAATCGGTGGGCCGAGGACAGCGAGATCCACGACGAGGGCCGTGATGACGTCGACACCCCCAGTGACTTGCAACGCCGTCCCGAGTGGAATGACGCCGGCAAGGAGGAAAACGACGTTCCAGTTCACCGCCCGGTATGCGTCGCGTGGCCGAAGGACGTCGAATGCGAACATCAACACGACACCGCCGAGTGCTGCGATCACGACCGGGAGAGACGTGAGGGCTGCACTAAGAACCACCACGCCGAGAATACCCAGGGCGATTGGTGTGTTCGATTCGAGGGGCGGAACAGACGGTTTTTTCTCGGTCCCTTCGATTCCGACGCCCCGGACGACCACCACGTCCCGGTTTTCGACGAGGTGTCGCAAGTCCCGTTCCCGGACCTGGAGGAGGATGCTGTCGCCGACGGAGAGTCGATGATCGCCGAGGTCCTCCTTGACGATCGAATCGCCCGACCGGAGGGCGAGGACGGTCGCATTGTGATATGCGGCGAGATTGGCCTCTGCCACCGTATCGCCCACGATACGGGATCCCTCGGGGAGGACGACTTCCACGAGCCGTCCGCGCTCGGGGTCGGTATCGATGTCCGCATCCGTGACGACGTCACGGGGTAATTGACGGAGACCCAGGGCTTTCGCGAACCGGTTCACCTCCTGGCGATTGCCCCGGACCGTCACAACGTCTCCCGG
>JBDGTL010000118.1:7236-14479 GCA_042216905.1 Halodesulfurarchaeum sp. | reverse complement strand
ACGCGAAGCGTCTCGTCAACGCCGTGAACGGCGGGATTCTCTCGCTGAATCAAGACAGTGTATTGGGACTGGCACAAACCGATTCGTTCCCGGTTGCCAGAGTATCGACTGTACGATCTTCAAGTGAAGCCCTGGAGATATTGTTAAATGGTACCAATAGTCCGGGAAAATATACCATCTGTCCGCTCAAATTACTAAATACCTTCCGGTGTATACAAATGGGAACTGAACGATCCGGCGACACCCGATTGCTCCTTGGGAACGAGGCGATCGCACGCGGGGCCCTGGAGGCCGGAATTGGGGCAGTTAGTGCGTACCCGGGGACGCCGTCGACCGAGATCGGAGACACCCTGCGGGACGTGGCAGACGAGCATGGCCTGTACGTGGAGTACGCCATCAACGAGAAGACCGCCCTCGAGACGGCCATTGCGGCCTCGTTCTCGGGGGTTCGATCGATGGCGGTGATGAAACACGTCGGCCTCAACGTCGCCTCGGATACCTTCATGGCCCTCGCTCACGCCGGAGTGGGGGCTGGACTGGTCGTGGTGGTCGCGGACGATCCGAACATGTGGAGTTCGCAGAACGAACAGGACACCAGGCGCTATGCCGAATTCGCGAGGGTGCCGGTCTTTTCGCCCGCCTCCCAGGACGAAGCCCGCCGAATGGTCCCTGAGGCGATCGAACTCAGCGAATCGGTGAAAAGTCCGGTCGTGCTCCGGACGACGACTCGTCTCTCTCACTCCCGTGGCGTCGTGGACCTCGGTCCCGTTCCCGACCGACGAACGACCGGTCGGTTCGAACCCGATCACGACCGCACGGTACACATCCCGGCCAACCGGGATTCGCTGAAACCTGCACTCCTTACCCGCATCGAACTGGCGGGCGAGGTCCTCGCCGATTCACCCTTCACGACACTCGTTCCCGGCGAGGCGTCGGTCGGCGTCATAGCCGACGGGTTCGCGGCCAATTACGTCCGGGAAGCGCTTTCCCTACTCGACCTGGACGCGCCGATTCTGGAGCTCGGACACCCCTATCCGCTCCCGGAGGAGCGGATTCGGGCGTTTCTCAAGTCGGTCGAGTCGGTCATTGTGGTCGAGGAAGTCGATCCGGTCGTCGAGGAATCAGTCCGGGTTATCGCACAGGAAGCGGGCCTCGATACGACCATCGCAGGAAAGCGAGACGGCGTGATGCCAATGGCGTTCGAACTGACGACCGACCGGGTGACCTGGGCACTCGCCGATTATCTGGACCTGGAGGCGCCGGTCGACGTCTCGACTATCAATACCGTCGAGGCGGAGGCGGCGAAGATAACGCTCCCCAGGCCGCCCCAACTCTGTCCCGGATGTCCCCACGAACGCGTCTTCTCCGCGATGGAGACCGTCCTGGCGGACGAGGACGTGATCTTCCCGGGCGACATCGGGTGTTACACCCTCGGAGTGAATTACGACATGGTCGACATCGAATTCGCCATGGGGGCGGGAACCGGATTCGCTTCGGGATTCCCGCACTTCACAGATCAAACGGTCGTGGCGACGATCGGCGACTCGACGTTCTACCACGGTGGGATCCCCGGGTTGCTCAACGCAATATATAATGGGGCGGACACCACGATCGTGGTGCTCGACAACCAGGTCACCGCGATGACCGGCCAGCAACCGAACCCGGCGACTGGCTGGACCGCGACCGGTCGTGATGCGGATCGGATTCCCATCGAGGACATCGCGGAGGCCGCGGGAGCGGACTTCGTCAGGGTGGTAAAGCCGTATGACCGCGAGACTGTCGAAGCGGCCCTCGAGACGGCTGTCGAGACCGAGGGCGTTTCGGTGGTCGTCGCGCGGGCCCCGTGTGTGCTCTTCAAACGCGCGGAGGGTGATCGCCTGGCCGAGGTCGAAACGAAGGTGACCTAAAGATGGGACACAACGTCGTCGTGACCGGCGTCGGTGGTCAGGGGGTCCTCCTGGCCGCTCGCGTCCTCGGAGAGGCGGCGCTCGCCGCCGGACACGACCCGATCGTCGGCGAACAACACGGGATGTCCCAGCGCGGCGGGAGCGTCATCGCCCACGTCCGGTACGGTTCCGACGTGTACGCACCCATGGTCCCGAAGGGACACGCCGACGTCGTCATCGGTCTCGAACCGATGGAGGCGCTTCGATATTCGAGTTACCTGGGGGAGGCTGGAACCGTCATCTCGGAAACCGAGGCAGAGCCACCGCTCTCCGTGACGGAGGGAAGGGAATCGTATCCTGAGGAGTCCACGCTCGAGGCCGCGTTGGGTCGACGAGGGGCCCTCCTCCGCGTCGAGGCGAACGAACTGGCTCGAGAAGCGGGAAACCGGAGGGCGGCCAACGTGGTCCTCCTGGGGGCAGCCTCTCGGGTATGCGATCTCGATATCGACGTCGAGCACATCCGCGACGCAATCGCTTCGGCAGTCCCCGATTCGGCCCGCGAGGCGAACCGGACGGCGTTCGACCGGGGTCGGGAGGCTGTCGACGATTTTCGCCACGAGGGGTAACATCGACTGACCGGATACCCGATTGATTTCGGAGTGCACGAAAGCCAACGCCCGAAATCGACCCTGGCCGATAACGGTTTCGTCGTTCCTACGAGCGGTCCGACCCGGAATCGCCGAACGCCATCGACCATCCCACGACGATGATGCCGGTTCCCGCTCCGAGGAGAACGACGCCCACCCACCACGGCGAAAACGCCCCAAGGAGCGCGAGCGTCCCGGCGACCAGAAAGAGGATGGCGGCTCCGGCGCCGACGGCGAACAACACGGTGGCCCGCGGGTCACTCACGGTGGCATGGAACTGCGTGTTGAGCACCCACCAGGTCTGGAGGATTCCCGAATCGGCGGTGATCCCCGACCGCGTATCCGACATACACTCTCACTCAAAGGGACGTGCGATAAAACTATGTCAGCTATCCGTCAGACGACGGTCGGATTCGGTGTCGTCTCCCGGGCGATCAGCCAACGAGTCCGAGTCGGCCCATGGCACCCATGATACCGAAGAGGACGACCATCGCAATGGTGATGAAATAGTAGACGCGCTGACCGGTCGACGGCTGGAACGCCTCGGGCAGGTGCTTTCGAACGATGAAGTAGTTCGCGATGTAGAAGAAGACCTGCAGAATCGCCATCAACGCCGCCGAGAAGATGACGAGCGTGACGGGCAGTTGACCGATGGCGAGAATCGGGAGGATGCTCGCGACTCCCATCAGGACGACGAATCCCTTCCGGATCCGTTCGGTGTCCATCTCCCGCTCGAGGACGAGCGGGAGGATGTCGGCGTTGACCCGGGCCGCCCCGTCCATGACAGTTATGACTGTCGAATAGAGCGCGGCGAACCCGCCGACGACGAGTGCGTAGAAGGACCACTGGCCGAAACTCGAACGGAGAAGTCCACCGATGGCGAGCGCCACGTTCTGATTCTTCGGCGGCGTCGGGTAGAGCACCGCCGTGGACAGGAACACCATACTGAGGATGATGACGAAACTGAACACGTAAGCAAGGCGGAAGTCACGCATGCCGACTGTGATCCACTGCTCGATGTACTCGTGGAAGCGTTCGTCGTGTGGGTCGAGATTCTTATCGCGGAGGGCTCTTGCGCCCTGGTCCTTCGCCATGCTCCAGCTCCCGATGGTCACCGTGGTGCTGAGCCCCGTCGGGGCGTAACCGGCCATGGCCGCGAACAAGCCGAGGAACGCGGGTGCGGTGACGTCGGGAACCGAGAAGGCCGTCCTGGCGACGACGGTTCCCGAGGGCGGAGACACGAACAACCCGAGGATCACGAGGCTCGCCAGGGCGATCACGAACACCTTCATGATGTTTTCGAGCCACTGGTACCGCGAGAACAGCGTGAGTGCCATGGCCAGCGCCACGAGGACGACGTACAGTTGAATCGCCGAGAGTCCGGGAACGACGGCCGCGGCGAACGTCGCCGACGTGAATCCAACCGCCGCGAGAATGACCGTCCAGCCGACGAGATAGATCGCCATCGTCAGCCATTGTCCCCAGTGGGCGGGTCCGGGCAAATCGCCGTACCCCTCGACGGGATTCCGACCGACCCCGTAATTGTACCTGATTCCGAGTTCCCACCCTCCGTACTTCGCGACGTAGACGATGCCCACGATCCACACCGCGAAGATCCCGTACAGGCCACCGAGCGTCGGCGCCAAGACGATGTGACTTCCACCGATTCCGATGAGCGCCCAGAGAAGGGACGGGCCCAGATGCTCTTTCAAAAACCCGATCCACCCCGTTTCGGGGTACGTGAGGTCCACCGATTGCACCGATGTCATTGTCGTGTCTGCCTCTCGCTTTGGACCCGAAATAAACCTACCTTTGTTCAGTCGTGCTGTCGCCGTCCTCCCATCCCGGTCGGGACGTCGACACCGGTCCCGAAACGGATCCATCGGGTGGAACGAACGTCTAATCGAAGCGTCGGTGAAGATAGATCACCTCTCTCTCACTCTCTCTGGGAAATGGCGAGAGGGGTCGATGTCACCGACCGCTAATTACAGGTCCAATCCCGGAAACGCCGGCAGTATTGTGAGCTGAGATACGCTCGTGTTGGAGTCGAGCGGGGTCCGGTTTCCCGGGGTCAGGGAAACGGGTCTCGCTCGAACGGATTTGACTGCACCTCGCAGTTCCCGTCGGCGTCGATGACGAGTCGACCCGGATATCCACACGTCCGACTGGAGTTGTACTTGCACGAGGTGTCCATGCAGTCCACCGCTTTCTTGTTGGTCTGGAAGGACACACCGTTCAATTCGGTCTCCGTGAAGATGAAACTACGGGCCGACTGTGGCCGAATCGATGCCGTTATTCTGGGAGTACGACCGGACCACTGATACGATACCGCACAAAGAACCGGTGGACTAATACAATACCGCGCGGATGTGATATCTCTTCCCCCCACTTCGCCAGTCACACGGAACGTGGTACTCATTAGACGTGGAATAGACCATCGGGGGAATGTGCTGTTTCTCCGACACACGAGCGCGAACTGGCTTGCCCGAAGCGTGAAACACATATCGGCCAGCGACGTTGGCCAGGACGATGCACGGAACCGGTTCAGTAAAAGTCCCAGATGGAAAACTCGTCGAGGTCGAACTCATGTACGACGAGGTCATCCAGTCCGTGAGGATTACCGGTGATTTCTTCCTCGAACCGCCGGACGCCCGCACCGCCCTCGAATCGGCGATTGAGGGACATCACACCGACGCGAACGAGTCCGAATTGCGGGAGGCCATCGAACGCGTCGACGCCGACCTCATCGGGTTCGATGCCAACCACCTGGTCGCCGCCACGCGGGAGGCACTCCGATGACCTCGATGCCCTGGCAAATCGTCAACGAGGGGCGGTATACAGAAGCAATGCATCACGCCCTCGACGAGGTGCTCCTCGACCGTCTCGCCGAGGGAGCACTCGCTCCGACGCTGCGATTCTGGTACCGGGAAACACCTGCGATCCCGCTCGGACGATTCCAGGCCTTCGAGGACGAAGTCGCCGTCGATTTCGTCGAAGCGCATTCCATTCCCGTGGTGAGACGGATAACGGGCGGCGGGGCGATGTACGTCGAACCCGGGAACGTGATCACGTACTCGATGTATCTCCCCCGAGACGCGGTCCCGGCGGACGTCGAAGAGAGTTACGAGGCGCTTGACCAGTGGGTCATCGATGCGCTCTCACGGGTCGACCTCGACGTCCGACACGAACCGCTCAACGACCTGGTTCACCCGGCGGGAAAAATCGGTGGCTCGGCCCAGCTCCGGACACGAGACGCGGTGCTCCATCACACGACGATGAGCTACGACCTCGACATCGAATCGATGCTGCGGGTGCTCCGAATCGGCGACGAGAAAGTCTCCGACAAGGCCGTCTCGTCTGCCGAGAAACGCGTCGCCGTCATGCGCGAGCACATTGATGCGTCCCGTGAGGAGGTCATCGATGCCCTCGTGGCTTCGTTCGAGGACGTCTACGGTGGGTCGACCGCGTCACTCGACGACGACATCCTCGATACCGCGCGGGACCTCGCAGCGTCGAAATTCTCCTCGCCCGAGTGGAACAGGAAACTCTAAGTAGGTCCCGTGGGCCCGATACCGGTTCCGGCGTTCCATCTCCCACAGCAAGCGGAACGATGTCTCAGTTGCGATCCAGTGACAACCGTACCGGACCGCTCGGATGGCGTTGGCTACGGCGTCGGGCCTGGAAATGGATACAATAGTGTATATATTTGATAGGTATCAGACATGAAGCATCGAGGGGACAGACCGGAGGCTTCAAAAGGAGGAATCCCAGATGACCAGATATGGCTGATACAAAGGTGGATCTCCCGGATCGCACCGTCGGGGAGATCGATCAACTCGTGGAACAGGGGGAGTTCGTAAACCGGGAACAGGCCATCGAGGAACTGCTCGACATGGGCCTCTCCGCGTTCCAGACCACCGAGGAGCGGGAGACGACATTCGAACCCGACATGTTTTCGCAGTCGGTCTCGGACCAGGAGGACCCGGCCGCACTCGACGAACAGGACAACGAACGGAGTTTCTGATGCGCCCTGGCGGACCACCCGGCCCCGCCCGTCGATCGTCCGTATTTTTCCCACCGACCATCGAGTTCACCCACGCCTTTCCAGTTTCGCTCGGGGATCGACTCCACTGACTCGACTGGGGTATTGACCTCCGGGCCGATACTGAGAAGGGACGCGAGCGCCACGGTTCAAATGGATACCATGAGTGACGGACGTACCGGCGGGTACCACGAGTGGACCGCCTTCCTCCGGTGTCCGAGTTGCGGCCGTGGCGACGTGGCGCTCGAGCATTACTCGGACGGGACCCTGATTCGGTGCAAACACTGTGGGGCAGAGGCCTGGGCAGCGGGCGTCAGCGTCACCGAGACGTCGGCTAACGGGTGAAGTGAGGCTACAGTGACGTCCGTTGGGGTCCTCCACCGGGTCCGTCGAAGAGGCTTCTCACCTGCGTCGAATCAGATGCGTCAGTAAATATCGGTCTTCACGAGCACTAGATAGTGTAAAAAGACCTTTATACCGTTCATCGCCCACCATACCAAATTTCCAGTTGCACTCATCTCCCACACCGGGAGCTCGCTCATCGGTCGATACTCCTTGAGAGAGCCCTTGACCCCTTCTCCCCTTCCCACCCCCATATCGTGCGAATCAAGGAACCGCCACCGTGCGGGCCAGAAACCGAATCCGAAGACCGAATCGGTGGATAATAG
>JBDGTL010000118.1:0-7136 GCA_042216905.1 Halodesulfurarchaeum sp. | reverse complement strand
CCACCCCGCGTCAATCCCGACCCCGATTCGATCCCCGTACCGTTCCGTCAGGATTAGATACCTCGTTCCCGGATACCACGCTATGGAACTCGTTCAGGAGCGACGTGATATTGGAGGCGTCCTGGGTGGCCTGTTCGTCGCCCTGGTCGGTCTCGGTACCCTCGCAGGACAGCCCTGGCAGTACTCCGGAGGCGTGATCGTCATCCTCTTCCAGATTCTTGGCGCAGTGTCGGCCGTGGCCGTCGGAGGAGGGCTCATCTATCTCGTGGCGTCCCCCGGTCCTGATTCCGATCGTTAGAAGGGTAACCGTTCCCGGATCCCGCCTCTTTCATGCTGTTCCGCCTCGGAGGATTGATTCAGGTAGCGACTCAACTCGGAGGCGATCTCGTGATAGGCGGTTGCGGCAGGTGATCCCGGGGCGTCGACGATGACCGGTCGTCCCCGATCCTGTGCGGCCGGAACCGCCCGGTCCTCGGGAACGTGACCGAGGAGATCAGTGTCGAGATACTCGGCGATCCGATCGACACCGGGAGCACGTCCGGTGCCGGATTTGTTGAAAATAATGCCCCCGACGTCGGCCCCCCTGCGTTTGGCGAGTTGCAGCGTTTTCTCGGTGTCCCGAACTGAGGCGACCCGCGGCGTCGAGACGAGCAGCACGTGGTCGGTCCGGTCGAACCCGAGAATCGTTTCCCGCGTCAATCCGGCCCCGGTATCGAGGATGACGACGTCGTACTTGTTTTTCAGCTGGTCGACGACCAGCGGGATCCCCTCTGGGTCTGACTCCACGAAGCCGTCGAGGTCGACACCGCTCGGGATGATGTCGAACCCGCCCGGGGCCTCGTAGATCGCCTCGTCGATCGCCGTAAACCCGGAGAGAACGTCGTGAAGCGTTGGCAACTCTCCCGCCGGTCTTTCCAGGTCGACGAAGTCGACCATGTTCGCCATTGCCAAATCGAGTTCGACGACCGCGATCCGAGGGCCAAATTCGGCGAGGGAAGCCCCTAGATTGAGGCTCACTGTCGTTTTTCCCACTCCCCCTTTGGCACTCGAAACCGCGAAGACACGTCGCGGCTTCATGAGCGTATATCGTCCAAAGAATATCGATCTATATAAGAATGTGCCAACGAATATCAGGTTTGAAAATCGGCCATCCCGTATTTGTGAGGGACACTCACTCTACTGGCTGGAATTGCAGAATATACTGCCGGTATGTGAGCCGGCCCGTGCCACCGCGATTCAGTCCGCATACCCATTTCCCACCGAACATCAATTATGGTGGGCGGAGCAGCGGATCGTCCAGCTTGGGGGTGTCCGCGTGACGCGAGTTTTCAAACACTTTTTCACGTCGATGCAGAACGGAGAGGTATGCAATGGATCGACCTCCTCATCGGGAGTGCCTGGAGCCAGCGGATCGTGGTTCTCGGGACGATCGGAGTCTACGGATACCTCCTCGCCCGAAAACCAGACGTGGCCCGGCGCAGTGCCGAGGGGGGACTCCGACGGTTCGCCGGGCTCTTCACCCTCATCGTGGCAGCACTCTTCCTGGCGAGTGCGATCGGGACCCTCGTTCCGACCGGAGGGGCCAGGGCGGTACTGGGTGAATCTGCCCAGGTCGGGGGAATCGTGTTCGCCGGCCTGCTCGGGGGATTGCTCCCGGGTGGGCCCTACGCCGTGTATCCGATAATTCAGGGAATCGGGGCCCAGGGAGCGAGCCTCGCGGCGGTCATCGCCATGCTGATCGGGTATGGGGCGATCGGGATCGGTCGGGTCGCCTATGGGCTCGTGTTCTTCGACGTTCGAACGGTGGCCACCCGAGTTGGAATCGGAATCGTCGGGACAGCGCTGGTCGCAGTCGTCGCATTTGCCATCCTGCCATGAACTCCCGCCTCGAATTACTCATCGGTCGCTCGTGGGGGCATCGCCTGATCATCGGGACGACCGTCGGCGTCTACGTGTATCTCCTGTTCACGGACCCGGCCGCTGCGATGGAGAGTGCGAGACGGGCCATCGACACGCTCGTCCGACTCTTTTCCCTGATCGTCGCGTCGCTCTTACTCGCCAGCGCGCTCGAGTCCTTGCTTCCGGAGGAGGCCGTGATGCGGTATCTCGGGGAGGACGCGGGACTCCGGAACACCGTCTTCGCCGGGTTTCTCGGGGGAATTCTCCTCGGCGGACCATACGCCACCTACCCGATCATGGAGAGCGTTTACAAGAGCGGGGCCGGCTACGGTGCCCTCGTGGCCATGTACGTCGGCTACGGGGTGATCGGGATCGGCAGGGTTCCCTTCGGCCTGGTGATCTTCTCGCCGAAGATCGTGTTGCTCCGACTGGTATTCGCGGTCGCCCTGACGACGGTGGCGGCAGTCGCCATCTGGGCGTTCCTTCCCGAACACACGGTCGACGTCGGTAATTAACTGTGTGCTCCAGAGGCGATGGTACGCCAGGTACTCACTGTGGCCAACCCCGCCCACGGTAGTACTGGAGTGCACTCTCGGACCAGAACGTACGCCTCGTTGTCGACCCGTCGATTTGTGGAAAGCCGACGACAGCAGAAATGGTGCGTGACACACAGAGAGGGAGTATTCGAAACCCAGTCTCTCCCGAACCGAGTGGGGGGCGAGAGATGTATCGAGTCCCGAATCGGACCGCAAAGCGACAATTCGGGTGAATTCGGCGCAAAACGGGGAAAGGATTTCCGGTATATTTACGAATACATCCTGAAGAAGTTCGTGCTCGATTTCGATGACGCCGATATCGCAATGCACGGTTTCTCGTATGGATGATGGGCGTCACCACGGTGTTTGTGGAACTGTTCGGCACTGGGTTCGAGGGAACCTGCACCGATCCGGCGTTCAGGACCACAACTGCGACGTGCCGTCTCAAAAACGAACAGGTGACCGATGACGGTCGAGTGTACGAAGTGTGGAAGCGAGGTTGCCATCGAGGACGCCGTTTCCCTGATGCAGCGGGGAAACAAAGCGATGTGGCGGTACCTCTGCCCATCGTGTCTCGAGGACACCGGGGTGCCACAGGGGTATGAGTTACAGCGGGACCTCTCACACCTCGAGGCGAGGCCGGAGAATACGGTTGGATCGGAAACCGAACGCGATCGATCCGGCGAATCTCGCGTCCTGGCCGACTTCACGGGACAGGTCGTCGCCCATGACCTGGACGTCGAGGAGTTGACGTCTGGTCGAATTGGAGTAAATACGAGTGGTGTGGTGCTGGCGACGGACGGCGACCGCCTCGCCGTGTCGCTCTCGGACGTGGTGGACGTCAGCCTGGGGGAGGTGGCTCAGTCCGCGCGGCAGTTTTTCGACGACGTGCTCAAAATCCAGTACCGGAAGCGAAACCGTATCCGTACCGGGTTCGTGGCCGGAGACCGGGACGACCTCACCAGGTTTTCACGGCTCCTGCTCGGTGCCATCCTACACGGATCGGCCATACGGGTTCGACACCCCACGAACGTCGGCGGCGTGCCCAGGTCGCCGGCGATCCGATCCGGCCGACTCGACGTCGGTGGCGACGTCGTCCACGTTTCCGGGATCGATTCGAAGGTGTCGATCGATCCGGAACGAATCGTCTCGATTCGGAAGCGGACTATCGAATGGGACGAGGTGAACGGGACCGGTCTCGTCGTGTTTCACCGGGAGAACAACAGAACGATCCGATCCGAGTTCGTCCTCCCGTCCGACCGACTCCAGCGGTTGTTCGGACGGTATCTCCAGGGCACGTACGCGAAACGGAAGCAATACGTCGACCGACTCGAACTCAGCGAGGATCACGTCGCCGCACTGATCGGACACTATTCACTCGGGCCCGATGACGCAGTGAATTCGCTCTTCTCCGAGGACTCTGTGGAAGTCGACCCCCTGTTGGGTGACCTGCAGGAAGCGGGCCTGCTGCGAGTCGATCAGGATCGTGCGGCCTTGACTCCCGAGGGATACGTCGCCGTCTTCGAGCGGTCGACGTCCAGGGTAGGACAGTAGTGGAAGTAAACGAGAGTAACTGGACAGCGTTGCGAGACGACGCCGAAAGTAAAGTAGGAGCGCCGTGTCCGTATCGATATGACACTGGTCCGTTCAGTCCTCGCCACCCTTCTCGTCCTCGTTCTCGTCCTGTCGGTCCCACAACCGGCCCTGGGTTTCCAGTCGGGGATCACGTCTGTCGATCTCGACGGCCAGGCAATCGCTACCACCGAAGACGGCGTCCAGTACGTATGGGAAGACGAAGAACTCGACGTGCAGGTGACAGTCGTCGACTACCTCGACAACCGAAATGACCAGTCGACGGAGGAAACGTATACGATCAGGATCTCGGAGGGAAGGAACGAGACGTACCTCCCGGCACTCGACGACCACGTCGCGGTCCAATCGGTTACGATTCCAGAGGGCGAACGCAGGCAGGTCACCTTCGCCCTCGACCCGTCAGTCCTCTCCAACCGTGGCCTCCGGACGCTCTCCATTGGAATGTATCCCGAATCGACGGGACCGGCACCGCTTCTGAGCCACAAACGAGTACGGGTCAGAGTCATTCACCGGAACGGTGATCTCGACGGCGACGGACTCGCTAACCGACGGGAAATCGGCGGGGAGACCGACTTCCGAGACCCCGACACGGACGAGGACACCGTGGCGGACGGCGTCGAGGTCTTCGAGTTCGGAACCAATCCGTCAGTGACGGACACGGACGGCGACGGATTGAACGACGCAGGGGAAATCAAACTCGGAACGAATCCGCTCACGCCCGATACCGACGATGACGGGTTGTCCGATGCCGACGAAGTGCGGACCTACAAGACGTCCCCGTTCGATCCCGATGCGGACGACGACGGGATCGGAGACGCCACCGAGGTCGAGGAGTACGGGACCGATCCCCTCGACCGGGATACTGACGGGGACGGGTTGACCGACCCCGTCGAACGAAAACGGACGAACACGAACCCGCTGGCTGCCGATACGGACGACGACGGTCTCGAGGACGAAGACGAACTCTCGCGGTTCGAAACGGACCCGACCG
The DNA here is from genome assembly GCA_042216905.1 of Halodesulfurarchaeum sp. GTDB lineage: Archaea > Halobacteriota > Halobacteria > Halobacteriales > Halobacteriaceae > Halodesulfurarchaeum. The sequence continues at coordinate 2,117 of JBDGTL010000118.1, read as the reverse complement.
CAGCGAACAGTCCCATCGCCGGTGTGAGCGAGCCAGGAGACGCGAAATCGTCGCCAGGCGATCGCGCCCCGGTTGTATCGACGAACGCGACATCCGAACCGGGAGACGGAACGGTCGACCGCCAGCACTCACAGACGGAGGTCCGGGAACGAATCGGTTCGACAGATACCTCGTTACATGGGGGCGAGACCGACCCACTCACCGCGTTCGTCCTCGTACCCTTTGGGGCGTCAGCAGCAGTCGTGGCGGGAATTCGCGTTCTTCGGTGGGCACGCTATCCGTGATCAGGTGTCGGCGCAGGGGCTGTGGTTTCATATCGAAACGGTCAGTGTCGGGTCGATCGGTTGCGAAAGGACCGGATATACCCCCCGTACAGCCAGGTCGGGACGGTACCCTGGGGACGGGCGACAACCAGTCGGGAAAAACCTCAGAAAAGCACGTGACCGATGCCAATATATCGGGCATAGGGAGTGCTTCGGCCCATTCCTAGCGAGTAACAGGGTCTTTTCGTCGCTCCTTCAACATTCCCTGTTCGGTACATTCGAACTCCCACCAGCGTTTTGTGGACACGTTTCTTGCATCGACGGAAAACACGGCTTCCGTCCGAAAGAACGAGGGAAAACAGCCTAGGCCGGGATTTGAACCCGGGGTCTCGTCCTTACCAAGGACTTGCTTTACCGAGGAGGCCTTCGGCCCTGAAAGCGGCTACCGTTGCCGCAAAACCCCACTTTGCGTGCTTCTCATCTCTCTATTAGCAACGCTACTTATAAAAGAATTGGGTATTCGACCCCGTATGCCGTCTGTGGACACCGGAAAACGACAACCGTGTTCGGGTGAGCGTTGCCGCACCTGTCACATCAGAATTGTGAGGGTCACTGTGTGGTTCATACGTGTGTCCCCACTTCATCGAGCGGGAACGGTACCGTGTTCGTTTCAGATATACCGTGATGAATCAGCTGGAAAGTAAAGTGTGCAAGTGTGTCATTCCTTTTGGTCGTCTGTTCGTGTTCGGAACCAATAGATGACAAGGACAATGAAGATGAGAAATCCAACAATGGAAAGAACATCCGGGATAATGGGTGATAATGACAGCAGTGTGGCCGCCTCGTTGATGGAATAGGAAATCCACACGGTTGCCATAGCAACGAAAAGTGTGGTTTCTGAACGTGTTTTATTCCCTCTTATGTACCCATACATCCAGACGATTGCCATCATACCCCAAAGAACGACCATAAAGAGGTGCCATTCAGAGCTTCCCAACCAACCCATTGTCCGTTACTGATGATATACTGACTGGTATCTCTACTGATTGTATTGACCGGTTAGAACAGCACTGATTCCGACACCACACTGTGACCGATACGCGCCCTGTATCTCGCAGGACGTTTCTGACAGCTACCAGAGAGTACGAAGGTTGATTGGATGGATACTTTTGCGAATCCCTATCAGTCCTGTCGTTGGACGGTATACAAGTGGATAAGCAATCCGGGGATGCCCAAGAACCCTAAGACGACACCACGAAGTTGCGGATTGGAGAACCCCCGTTTCTCCGAATCGGAATATACGTAGTATCCGACGGTCGGCCAAAATACGAGCAGGTACAGGCCGACGCGAACCAGCAGACCGTTGTACGCGGTCAAAAGGCTCATCTCGCTCTCACCTCATCGACACGGGAACCATATCGAGAAAATCAGTTAGGGATGTCTGTTGACGTGTTTTTGTTTACTGTTCGCTACGCTGGCGTCGAAGTTGTAGAACGGACATGATGATTCCAAGAGCAACGGCGACCATTGCGATGGCTTGGAACAGCGAATTTCTGTCTGCGGCCAACGCATACAGAACTCCGAGCAGGAGGACGACATACAGAATGGCAACCGCCCATTGTATCGAAGTTGATTGCTCCATGATGGATGAGAAATATCTTAAGTTGATACCTCTATCTTCAGGGAGCGATTCGTACTTCTTCTGTGCCTCTCAGTCACTCCCACTCAACGGGGGTAGAAGGAACAGCCGCCTCGATGATTAGGTTCACTATAGACGACAACTGGAACGAATCCACAGGATCCACCACTCGCATCGAAGGTGGTTCGTTACTTAGTCGTCGTCAGCAGTGTACG
>JBDGTL010000079.1:11009-14736 GCA_042216905.1 Halodesulfurarchaeum sp. | reverse complement strand
GTCGGGGCGGTCGTGGTGGTATCGACCGAATCCGTGGAAGTCGAGTCGCCAGCATCCGGTTCGGACGGTGTGGAGCCATCTGTCGACCCACCACCGGATTGCGTTCCGTTTCCGGAATCATCGGTGGGCTCGGTCGCGTCCGCACCATCGCCTGTGGTCGTCGTGTTCCCGGAGGCGTCCCCAGTCGATGGATCCGATCCGTTCGGTGCGGTACTCGTCCCCGTCCCGGTCCCGGTACCGGAGGCGTTCGTTGGAGTGGGGTCTGTGGCCGGGGCCGTCCCATTATTCAATGGCGGGGACGCCGCCGTTTTGTTCGTCGTCGATCCGACCGCAGTGGAGTTGTTCCCGGTGCCGGTCACGGGTGTCGAGGATCCGTTCGGCGAGGTCGTCGATTCGCCCGTTTCATTGCCCGGCGCCGACACGAGGGTCCCGTTGGAAGCCGTCGTCGGACTCGTCGCGGTCCCGTTGGTCGCGGTGGTCACGTTTTCCTCGACGGGGGATTCGACGGCGAAGATTACGGTTCGCTGTGAGAACTCCCCGATCGTGAAGCGCATCCACTCGGTCCCGCGAACGCGTTCGACGGTGTAGTCGAGTGGGTCACCGTTTTTCAGGTGTATCGCGAGCGACCCGAGAGACGGGGCCCCAGTCAGGCGAATGACGGCGTCTTTCTCGACGACGAAGGTGAGGGGCCCGCCGGCACTCGATTCGATTACGAGCGAGTATTCGTTCTGATGCGTCCGCTCGAGTTTCCACCGGGTGCCGGAATCGAGTGTGTTCCACGATTCCGTTTCGTTCGGGTCGGGCGGTGTCGCCGCCATGATCGAGGGTCCACTCGAATCGGGCGAGGACGTAGACACGATCGATGACCCCGCCAGATCGATCTGATGGTCGGCGTGGAGCAGCACCGCCACAGAGAAGGTCGACGCCGTGCTGATCGACGTGTTCGTCCGCTCCACGTCGCTCAAGTACGCGAGACTCGTGTAACTTCCAGTCGTCGCGGCCATCACGACGGTCGCCACCACGACGACCGTCAGGACGAGTGCTCCGGGATTTCGCGGTGTCATGATTCCCTGTCTCCGCTCGATTCTTCGTCTGTACTGGCGCCGGGGCGGGACGAGTCCATGAGTTCAGTGCCTGGCGTCCGGTCGGTCTGTGGCATGACCGGTCGATGGACGTCGACCGACCAGTCCTCGGGTTCGGTGCTCTGGCCTCCGTCCCCGGGATCTGAGTCCCGGTCGGTCCCGTTCGTATCAATCGCGTAGAGGACGCCCTCGGTCGGAAGGTACACGAGTGACGCCTCGCGGGACTGGACTGTGGCCGGATCGACGGATCGGGCCCGTTCTGTGACAGATTCGATGCTGTTGGCCCACTCGATGGGGACCGCGAGGCTGGGGGCAGATGGGGTGAGTTCGGCCTCCCCATCGGTCGTCACGTCGCTGTCCGTCTTGGCTCGCTCATCGTCCACGGCGGGGGTATCCGCCGTGGCTCCGTTGTGTCCGCCGTCGGTCAACGACGGTGCAGGGTCCCGGCGAATGGCTGCATCGCCGTTCGAACTGTGGCTGGCCCGGGCTCGGGTCCGAAGGGCAGCGAGATACACGGTCGAGCCGATTGCCGCGACCGCAACCGCGATGGACCAGGCAGTGACGTTGGTGTACGCCACCCAGACCCCGTACACCGATGCAAGTCCCAGGACGACGATGGTCGCTTTGAGGTCGGTACGATCGATCTCCACGTCGTCCTGCACGGTCTCGGCGTCCCTGGTGTGAACCGATTCGAGACTCGCGAACCGGGTTGCCTCGTCCGGTGGGAGAACCACAGTGGGTGATTCTCCCGACGGGGTGATCACGGCCGTTTCCTGCTCTGCGTCCGTTTGTGGTTCGCCAGACGACTGCTCCGTCCCGGCGGACCGACTGCGAGAGGCGACGGTCCAGGCTTCATTCAAAATGATTCCAACGCGGAACGGTTAAGGGCGGGCACGTCGTACGCGGAGGTACCCCGAAGTCCCATGGGGTAGTGGCCAATCCTGTCAGCTTCTGGGGCTGACGACCCAGGTTCGAATCCTGGTGGGACTATCAAATTTTCACCCGTCCGTCAAGTCACGTCCCCCATCCTCGATTCGATATTCCTTCACCCAGTGCCCGACAGGCAGACCGGAGGCGCCACACTTCAATTGCTCACTGAGCCGTCACCGGCACTCGTTTCTTTCCCGTCTGTCCCCGTTTTCGTTCGTATGTTCGCCTCGTTTCCCTGTCTCGTATCGACTCGGTGTGCTGTGTCCGTATTCGTCCGAAACGACGCCACTGGTCGGTACCGGCGGTATCAATCACACTCTTGTTTCACGCTACCAAGACACAATATGGGATATCCGAACCGGATTGCAGTGCCCGGAAACGATTGCTGGCCAATCAGTCGAACGAAAAGCGGAGAAGTGAGCGGCCCAACCGTATGATCCATCGTTCACCGCTATCCGCCTGGAAGACGGATATCGGGGGTTGGATACGCATCGGGGACTGGAAGAGCGGGATCGACGGAACGGCGTCGTCGAGCGGCCAGACCAACCCGGATAAAGAGCACGCCGTATCGGGAGGTCTCACGTCCGCAGACTGGCCGGGACGGAGTCGCGGGAGATGAGCCACCCGACCACACTCTGGCACGTCCTCTGGGACACGCTCCGGACCCTCTATCGGAACCTCAGGCGGGAGCTCGCCACGAGCGAGGAACACAGCGGCATGGCGCTTGTCGTGAACGCGCCCGCCCCCGAGGTCGAGGCCGCACTCGGTCGACACTACTTCGCTCCCAACTGGGAGTTCTCGTATCACGAACGTGGCGAGGACCTGAACCTCGCGAGAATCGTCTACGATACTCGAACCGCGAAGGGCCACGAATACGTGTGGTGGCAGACGCACGTCCGGGGGTGGAAACAGGACGATGGTTCAATCCGCCTCCGACCGCATTACGAACTCGAGCCGACGGAGTACGACCAGGACCACGTAAACGGGGTGGGACTGAACGTTTCCATGGGCGTGGAACGCGTCGAAGGCGTCCTCGACGACGCTTCACTCGACTACGAGCGCTTCGACCACCTCCCGGCCGGCGGAGAGCGCTGACGACGAGAGCGGCCCCCACCCCGTTCGTAGGCTTCGTTCCGAAATCAGTCCAGGATACCGCGAATAGTCGACATCGGTTCAGTTTGTGGGTTTCTAACAACTCGACGTGCGCCATTCGCGGCCGTATCATCGGTGACACACCGTTTCGTCGTGTACGGGCCTCCATTCCCTGTTCGCGGGTCGTCATGTGCGATGGTCCCACGTCGAAATCGGCAGATATTGCACCATTATAGATAATATGTATCACGTCCCATCCTGTCCTACACGGAGTCGAGAGACTATCAAATTACAAATGTCATGAAAATCCACCCGTTATTATCAAATCCGCAATACTTAACTGGCACACGCCAATATGATGAAATGCAATGACCGCACACCGACTCGCTCACGATAACAGTACCGGCACCGAACAGGACGGCTCCATCGCGGAGACGCTTGAGAGTATCGTCGCGGACGTCTTCCAGGTCGCAGAAGACCCCCGTCGCATCTAACGGGGTGGCCGGGAGGAAACGCATCGCCCGATAGATAACCACCATCGATTTTATTCGGTATTGAGGATACCTGTCGTCTCTCGCCGACGAGGATCGACCATCTCGTTTTCCCTCGTGGATCGGTAACCG
>JBDGTL010000079.1:6382-10909 GCA_042216905.1 Halodesulfurarchaeum sp. | reverse complement strand
GGACGGTCGAAAGTCGGGTGAATTCGATCGAACCCGGCACGAACGACAGAAGGCATTTTCCCGTTCCCCGCGTACCGACCAATACGATGGTCACCCCGCTCGAAATCGGACTGCTCGTCCTCGTCGCCGCCGTTATTTTCGGTGCCTACGCAATCATCAAAGTCGTCAAGCCATTCATCGTCAACGCGGTGATCGGCCTGGTCGTGCTGGCGATCGCTGGCTTCCTGGGCTTCGGCGTCAACATCACCTGGGTAGCAGTTCTCATCGTCGCAATCGGGGGTATTCCGGGCGCGCTCCTCGTCCTCCTGCTCGGTCATTTCGGTATCCTGTTCAGTCCAGTCGGTCTCCTTCCCCTCGTCGTTCTTGGCTGAGAAACGGGAGCTCGGTGCGAGATCGACGCACGCCTCGACGTGATTCGACCACTGTCCCATCGTCCCCGTGTCCACCGTCCCGCTACTCGTCGTCTTCCCGTAACTCGAGGTCGGCGACGATTTCGTACGGATCGGTGCCCTGCCGGACGTGATCCAGGATGACGAAGGCCGATTTCGGGTCGAGGAAATGTGTGGTGACCGCCCGCCCGAGCGGGGTCGGTTCGAGGCCGTCGATGAACCCGTACTCGATGAGTTTCCCGAGGGCCTGCTTCGTCGGAATGTCGCCGAGCATCCGGTCGTTCAACCGCTTCGCAGCCTTCCCGCCGACCGTCACGTTGGCCAGGGTCTCCTCGACGGCGGCGTCCTGGTCGTAGTGAGCGAGGACGTCCTCCATCTCCCCCTTCAACAGTGTGAATGCGACCTCGTCCTCCGTCCGGTCCATCGACCCGTGATAGACCCCGTCCGGTTCGACGAGGAGGTACACGGTCCCCCGGTCGTGGTAGTCGGGCCGACCCGCCCGCCCGAGCATCTGCTCGAATTCCTGGACGGAGAGCCACTCGATGCCCATGGCGAGGGAGTCGAAGATCACCTGCGAGGCGGGGAAGTCGACCCCCGCGGCCAGGGCGGCCGTGGTCACGACCGCTGCGAGGTCCTGATCTGCGAACTGTCGTTCGACCTCCTTCCGCCGGCTGTACTCCAGGCCGGCGTGATAGGGAGCGGAGGCGTAATCGAGGCGCCGACTGATCTCGTTGCAGCGCCGTCTGGAGTTCGTGAAGATGATCGTCTGCCCGCGATATCCCATAGAGGAGGTCCGGTCGAACTCCCGCCGGACGAGCGAATTTTCGATGTCCGGCTTCTCCATCCCGTCCGCGAACGTCACGTGGCGCTCGATCGGGACCGGGCGCTCCTCGAACTCGATGCTCCGTGCCTCGAGTGTTTCGGCCAGGTACCCGGGGTTTCCGACCGTCGCAGAGAGGTAGATCCACTGGGCACCGTGGTAATCGTTCGAGACGGCCATTCGCTGTTCGGTGTAGTATTTCAGCCGCGAGATGAGACCGTCGAGTCGGTGTCCCCGCTCCTCGTCCTGGAGGGTATGTACCTCGTCGATGACCACGGTGCCGATGTCGCCGAGGTCCCGGCCCGTCCGGAGCGCGTGGTCGATGCCCTCGTAGGTCCCGACGATGATGTCGGCGTCGGGTTCGAACCGGGTGCCGTCCTCGCGGATTCGACTCGCTCCGACGCGAATCGTGACGTCCGCGAGGTGACCGTACTGCTCTGTGAAGTCCTCGTGTTTCTGATTCGCGAGCGCGACGAGCGGGACCAGGAAGAGCAGTTTCCCCTTGCCGCTGAGCAGGCGGTGGAGGCCGGCCATCTCCCCGACGAGGGTCTTCCCGGTGGCCGTCGCCGAGACCACGAGTTGGTCCTCTCCCTCGAGGAGCCCATTTTCCACCGAGAGGCTCTGGACCGGAAGCAGGGTGTCGAATCGGTCCTCGAGGATGTCCTTGACCCCCGGGTGCAAGGACAGGGACTCAACCTCGATCGGATCGATCTCGTCAGTCGTCGCCGGAATCTCGTCGAACTTCGTCAGTTCCGGGTCGAGGTCGCCCTGGAGGAGCGAGGTGATCCGGTCGAGGTCCTGGACCTCGAAGAGGAGGTCCTCGAGTCGGTCCTGGGCCGCCTGCGTTATCGACCCGGAGAAGGAGAGTTCCCGTTCGAGTTCCCGGATCGCACAGTGCCGGCAGATGTATTCCTCCCCTGTTTTGATCGCGGTCTCCTCGGTGATCGGGGAGTATCGCGAGCGGTTTGCACAGAACCGACACGTCCGGACGACCTGGGCCTCGAGTTGGTAGCCGTCGAGCATCTCCCGGAGTTCCGTCCGGCCCCGGTCTGTCGTCTGCTGGGAGATATGGATGCGCTCGGCCCGCCGGGCGATTTCGACGAATTCGTCGGGTGGTCGTGGCTCCTCGCTGCTATCGGACGTGAGTCGGAAGCGACCCGGTCTCGGCCCGGCGGTTGTTTCCTTGAGTTCGAGGACGGCCCGGAACAGCCGGGTTCCGTCCCGCCGTGCCACGACGACGTACTCGTCCCCGACTTCGTGGAGGAAGAGCGTATCGACCCGCTGGACCTGCTGTGACACGGTTATCGGTGTCGGGTATGCCATCGAGGTATTTGATTTGCCCGGCCTGGGTCGAGGCGATACTGTGTCTCGACTCCTCGAAGAAATCACTCTGTACCCTACCCGACGGACTGGACGGGAAAAGCGCACGGCGAGGTCCACGTGAACGAATCAAACGAAACGCAGCGAGATGGGTCCCATCTCGCGCTCACCGCGACTGGAGCCCGGCGAGGACGTTCAGATCCGTGCCACCGCGTCCATTCGTGCGGGTGAGGCGTCCATTCGTTGGTAAGGGACCTCGGGGCCGTGCCTATTCGTGCATGTGGGACCTCGGGGCTTACTCGACGACCTCAATATCGTCGTCCCCGTTCGGCACGACGCAGATGAACGAGACCGGCTCCTCGCTCTCGTTCCGGTACCAGTGGACGGTATCGGCGGGGATCAGCAGGGAGTCGCCGTCCGAAATCCGGTACTCCTCGTCATCGATTCCGGCGACGTACTCCCCTGAGAGGACGTATTGTTCGTGTTCGACGGCGTTGGTGTGCTTCGGGACCGTTTCTCCGGGTGCGAGGGTAAACCGGCGCATCCGGAAGTTCGGGGCGTCCTGCTCCTCGCCGATGAGGACACCCTTTTCGAGTCCTTCAGCGGCGTTCTGTGGCTCGTAGACGATTTCGTCCGATCGGCGGATTACTGGCTCCGGCTGACCCATGCACGGGCGTTACGGTGCGGCCGTCATATTGTCACCGGTCCTTATAGGGGTTCGTCGACTATCGAAAGACATGCGAAGCTTCCGGATCGGGAGACTGTTCGGCATTCCGCTCGAACTGGATCTCACCTTCTTGCTGGTCCTGCCGATCTTTGCGTGGCTCATCGGTAGCGAGGTCGGTCAGTGGGTCGGCATTCTCAATCGCCTCTGGACGGTCAATCTCGACGCCGCCGCGCTCACCACCGGGGCGATCCCGTGGATCCTCGGTCTCGCCGCGGCCCTTGGCCTGTTCGCCGGAATCGTTCTCCACGAACTCGGGCACTCGCTCGTGGCGGCACATTTTGGCTTCCCCATCGAATCGATCACGCTCTGGGTCCTGGGCGGCATCGCAAAACTCACCGAGCAACCCGAGGACTGGCGCCAGGAACTCTACATCGCCCTCGCTGGCCCCGGTGTGAGCGTTCTTCTCGGAGGACTCTTCTTCGGTGTCCTCTTCGTCATCCCGTCCGATTTCCACGTCCTCAGGTTTCTCGCCGGCTATCTCTCCCTCGTGAACGTCGCAATCGCCGGGTTCAATCTCCTCCCGGGCTTCCCGATGGACGGCGGTCGGGTGCTCCGAGCGGTGCTGGCGCGGAATCGGCCGTTCGCCAGGGCGACCCAACTCGCCACCAAGGTGGGGAAAGCGATGGCGATCATCATGGGTATCCTCGGACTCTTCTCCCTCAACTTCTTCCTGATCGCAATCGCCTTCTTCATCTACATCGGTGCCTCCTCTGAGGCCCAGCGGACGACGCTGAAGGCCATCTTCGAGGGGGTCTCGGTCGGCGACGTCATGACGGAAGCGGAGTCAGTGCACACCGTCTCCCCGGATCAGACCGTCGAGGAACTGCTGGATCGGATGTTCCGGGAGCGCCATACCGGGTATCCCGTCATCGAGGACGACCAGGTCGTGGGGATGGTGACCCTGGACGACGCCCGCGAGGTCCCGGCGGTCGAGCGCGAGGCGTATCTCGTCTCCGACATCATGAGTACAGACCTCCAGACGATTCCGGAGTATTCGGACGTCTCTGACGCCCTCGACAGGATGCAACAGGCCGGCATCGGGCGACTGATCGTGGTCGACGCACAGGGCAACCTGACCGGACTCCTCTCGCGGACCGACCTCATGACCGCGTTCGAAATCATGAAAGAACGGGGTGGGATCACCGGGGAGTCCAGTCCGGAGGAACGACTCGATAATATCGATTGAACACCAATAATAAACTATATCGAGTTAATTATGATAAATTATATATTTTATGAATAACAACTTACTTCTATATAATATTAAATTG
>JBDGTL010000079.1:3020-6282 GCA_042216905.1 Halodesulfurarchaeum sp. | reverse complement strand
CTATATAATATTAAATTGATTGACTAGTACATACACAATATTTAAAATATATTTAGATAGTAATTAGTAGATTATTGAAACGGATTATAATCAAATTATCATTAATTAAAGAATTTCTAAATATAATTTAGATAATAATTACATAATATTTAAAGTATAATTACTAAAATGTGGTTGAATAAAGTTAATTTCCAACTATAAATTAAAATATGTACAACAACACAGGAACGTCGATGGGATCATGAAAGTATCAACAGGATTGTATACCTATTCACCAATGAAAAGCCGATACGAAACCGCCATCCAATTCGTTCTGATATCCGTTCTACGTGTGGGTAACGGCCGTCTGACGAGGATTTTTCGGGGGAGCGGTCGTAGGTTGGTATGTAATATCATGGTCCCCGGATCGGCAACGGGAAGTGTGACCGGTCAGGACGACTGGCAGTAAAATCAATGGAAGTCGTCCAGGCGTTCCCATCGTGAGGAGGAGTCGACCGATCGGACCCCAGTGAAACCGACGTCGGATAGACGCCAACAGGACGCTCCCGATTTCGAACGAGCGCTCGAACGGGAGGACAGGGAGGTACGGCGGAAACTCGGCCGGGTGCAAGCGGAACTCGACCGGGAGAGACGACGGCGGAAGAACGTCATCGAACGATACGAACGAGTGATTTCCGAGAAGAATGACCGGCTCGGTACTCCAAACACCCACAACATGGAGGGGACACATCGGTGTTCTTCACTATCGGCCGTCCTTCGATGTCTCTTCGGCGGTTAGTCCCTCTCGATTGCAAACTCTCGATGTCCGTTCGCTCCTCAATCCGAGGGGTACCTGTCGTCTCGAATCGGCGCGCGTTCGACCCGGTCATCGCACCCGACGGTGGTCCACACAGTCCCCGGGTCCATCAGATGTATGCCGATAGCGGTCGTGGTGCAAGTAATGAATACCCCGCCCGACCGGATCGGTGTTCTTCTCGTGGAGAACGATCCGGAGTTCGCGGCCCGCACCGCCGAACGCCTGATGGAGGGGGAGGACCGATTCACCATCGAACGAGCAAGGACGGCCGCCGACGGTCTCGGCCGCCTTGAGGAGACGACGGTCGATTGTGTCGTCTCGGAGTACGAATTGCCGAATCGGAACGGGGTCGAATTCCTGGAGACGGTCAGGGATCGGTACGACGATCTCCCGTTCATCCTCTTCACCGCGACGGGAAGCGAAGCGGTCGCGAGCGATGCGATCTCCTCGGGGGTGACCGATTACCTCCGGAAACACGACGACATCGAGCAGTTCGACGTTCTCGCGAACCGGATCGAGAACGCGGTCGAAACCTATCGATCCCGGGCGTCCCTCGCCGACCGCACCGAGGAACTGCAGATCTACGAGCGCATTTTCAATACCATGCAGGAAGGGGCGTGTCTCTACGACGAAGACGGCGGCTTCGTGGTCGTGAACGACTATCTGGCGGATTTCTACGGAACGGAACCAGACGCGCTCGTCGGGGAACCGAGTGACCTGATCCAGACCATTCGTGACTCGAGCGACGAGGACCCGTACCGGGAATTGCTGGAAGGCGAACGCGACGCCCTGACCGGCACACTCGAAGACGAGTTCGCGGGACACGGCCACGCGGTCCTGGAGTACCGATTAACGCGCCTCCGGATGCAGGGAAACGACACCGGAGTCGTTGCCGTCGCCAGGGACGTGACCGAGCGCGTCGAACGCGAACGGGAACTCGAGCGTGCCAGACGCCAGTTCGAGGCCGTCTTCGACGATCCAGTTCTCATGGTCGCGCTCCTCGACGCGGACGGATCAATCGAGAAGGTGAACCAGACCGCGATGGAAACCGTCGATGCGAACCGGGAGACTGTCCTCGACGAACCGCTCTGGGAAGGACCGTGGTGGACTGACCAGGGGACAGCACCGTCGACCGTCGAGCGGTGGATCAAACGGGCCGCCTCCGGAGAGTACGTCGACTTCGAAGGCGACATCGGGGGTCCGGACGGAACGCGGACGATAACCGGAGTGTTTCGACCAGTCACCGACGGCAAGGAGTCGGTATCGTCGATCGTCGTCTCGGCCCGCGACATCACCGACAGACGGACCCAACAGCGCGAACTCTCCGAAACGAACTCGCTCCTCTGGACGCTCTTCGACACCCTCCCGGTCGGTATTCTCGCGGAGGACCAGGATCGATCCGTCCTGGCGGCCAACCAGCGGTTCTTCGACCTGTTCGACGTCTCGGCCGACCCCGAAGCGGTCCAGGGAATGAACTGTGAGCGCTTCGCCCACGAGGTCAAGCACGAATTCGAGGACCCGTCGGGCTTCGTCGCCGGGATCGACGAGCGCGTTTCCGGAAACGAAGCGGTGTCCGGAGAAGAACTCGAACTCACGGACGGACGGGTCTTCGAGCGGTCCTACCGGCCACTCGACCTGCCCGAGGGAAGTGGCCACCTGTGGGTCTACCGGGACGTGACCGAGCGAATCGAACGGGCCGAGGCGCTCGAACGATCCAGAGCGGAGTTCCAGGACCTGATCGACGGGATGAACGAGACCGTCTGGGTCATGGACTACGACGGGACCTTTTTGCACGTCAATGACGCTGCCGTCGAAACCCGGGGGTACTCGCGCGAGGAGTTACTCGAAATGACCCCCCACGACATCGACGTGGGACTCGAAGACCAGACCATCCGGTCGCTAATCGACGACATGCCGGAGGACGGTCGACAGGTGTTCGAGACGGCACACGAAACGAAAAACGGAGACCGTATCCCGGTCGAGATCAGTTCGAGTCTAATCACCTACCAGGGCGAGGACGCGATCTTGAGCATCGGCCGTGACATCACGGAGCGAAAGGAGCGAGAACGACGGGAGCGCCTTCTCCGGTCGCTTCTGGGCCACGACGTCAGAAACCTCGCCCAGACCGTGAGCGGCTACATCGACCTCGCGACCGATCACGACCTTCCCGACCCGGTCGAGGAGAATCTGGCGCGGGCCGAGGACGGGATCGAAGACGCCCTCGACCTGATCGAGAAGGTCAACCAGCTCCAGAAGGCACAGGAAGAGGCGATCGAACCCATTCGAATCGGTGACCCGATGCAAACCTGCATGGAGCAGATCGAGGGGCGAGGTATGGACGTCGAGGTCGACATCCCCGACGCCGACGTCACCGTTGCCGGCGGTCGACTCCTGGATCAGGTATTCACGAACATCGCCGAGAACGCAATCCAGCACTCCGGGGGAGACAGGCTTCGGATCAGCGTC
>JBDGTL010000079.1:0-2928 GCA_042216905.1 Halodesulfurarchaeum sp. | reverse complement strand
GACCCCCGAGAGGACGAAATCGTCTGTACGATCGAGGACGACGGGACCGGCGTCCCACCGGAGAAACGGGACCGAATCTTCGACCGGGGATACACCACCGATACCGTCCGTGGGTCCGGTCTGGGCCTCTTTCTCGTGAACACCCTCATCGAGACCTACGGTGGAACGATCGAAGTCGGGGACTCCGACCTCGGCGGTGCCACGTTCGAGGTGCACCTCGACCGTATTCGATGAGCGATCCACATGCGTACCGACCGGTTCAGTCCTGCCCGTGTCGTCAGATACTTCACGATTTGGACCATAATATAGAGGGAGTGCCATGAGCACAGACATCAGTTTCACCGACTTCAAGTCGGACAAACAGCCGACGTGGTGTCCGGGCTGTGGGGACTTCGGGACGATGAACGGCATCATGCGGGCCCTCGCCAACCGCGGAAAGCAGCCAAAGGACACCTTCCTCGTCGCCGGCATCGGGTGTTCCGGGAAGATCGGGACCTATATGCACACCTACGCGATTCACGGCTTGCACGGGCGTGCACTTCCGGTGGCGACGGGTGTCAAACTGGCGAATCCGGACCTCGAGGTCGTCGCTGCAGGTGGAGACGGGGACGGATACTCCATCGGGGCGGGCCACTTCATCCACGCCGTCAAGCGCAACGTCGACATGACGTACGTCGTGATGGACAACCGGATTTACGGCCTGACGAAGGGGCAGGCCTCCCCGACCTCGCGATCCGACTTCGAGACGAGCACGACCCCGGAGGGACCCCAGCAACCGCCGATCAATCCGATGGCCCTCGCGCTCGCGTCTGGTGGGACGTTCATCGCGCAATCCTTCTCTTCGGACGCGCAACGCCACGTCGAGATCCTCGAGGAGGCGATGGAGCACGACGGGTTCTCGTTCGTGAATACCTTCAGTCCGTGCGTCACGTTCAACGACGTCGACACCTACGATTACTTCTCGGAGAACCTCGTCGACGTGGGCGATACGGACCACGACCCGACCGATTACGACGCCGCAGTCTCGAAAATCCTCGACAACGAGGCGGAGTACATGGGCATCCTCTATCGGGACACCGACTCCGTCTCACTCGGGGAAACCGAGGGCGTCACCGGCGATATGGGCGACCTCGAGGACTTCTCGCCCGCTGACGCCCAACACCTCGTCGAAGGGTTCTACTGAAGCGGGTTTCCATCACCGGAACTGATAGTGACGGTCTCAATCCGATCGACCCCCGTTCGCGACCCCGCTGTCTCTTACCCCGGAATTCACCGACCGTGGATCGATCCAGGAACAGACTCGCTCGTCCTCCCGAACGACCCCGCGAACGACCTCCTAACCGGTTTCGACGTCGAAACCCCGGTCCGCGACGTCTGTAACCTCTTCGACGGCCACACCCAGCCATCCCGCTGCAGTACCGTCACTCCTCGTCGGGAGAGGGAAAACGCCGGGTGCGGACATTGATCCACCGGAAGGCGCTTCCTCGCTCCCGTCTGTCGCGAGACTGCCCCGTCCCTCGTTCAATCTCGCCGTCCGGCGTTGGTACTCCTCGCTTGGCGTCGTCGTGGATAATCCCGGGTAAAGCGTCTCCGCAGCGGATCAGAATTCCGTGATGACCGGGATACCCATCGTCTCGAAATCACTCATGGCGGTGAGCTGGTCGGAGACGTCCTCGAGTGCCACCGTCTCGGAGATTACCTTCCCGGGATCGATTTTGTCGGTGGCAACCATCCGGAATATTTCGTCATAGCGGGTTGGCTGCATTCCGAGGGACCCGTAGAACTCGTACTCCATGACGACCGCCTGGTCTGTGGGCAGGGAAACCATCCCCTGCTCGTCGGCGGTGGTGAGTCCGATCTGCAGGTGCTGGCCCCGTCGTCCGAGGCTCATCATGGCGTTCTGGCACGTCTCCGCGATCCCCAGCGCGTCGACGGCCACGTCCGCACCAGTATTTGTAATGTTGAATACCTCGCCCGGGACGTCATCGACCGATGACGCGTTGATGGTTTCGACGGCACCGAGTTCCTCGGCCTTCTCGAGTTTCTCGTCGATAAGGTCGATTCCGATGACGTTCGCCCCCAGGGCGTCCGCGATATGGACGGCCGAAAGGCCGATACCTCCACACCCGTGGACAGCGACCCAGTCACCCGCGTCGACATCCACCCGGTGGGCCAGCCCGTGGAAGGAGGTCATGAACCGGCATCCCAGGCCGGCCATGTCTATCGGATCGACGCCGTCCGGCAGTGGGACGGCGTTGAAATCGGCGGCTGGGACGTGAAAAGCTTCGGCCCAGGCACCAGGTGTGGATTCACTGAACCCCAGGATCTGGAGGTCTTCACAGATGTTCGACCGGCCGTTCTTGCATTCGGAACACGAACCGTCTGCGAGGTTGAACGGGACCGCGACGACGTCACCAACGGACAGGGTTTCGATGTCCTCGCCGACCTCGACGACGGTGCCCGCCGGTTCGTGTCCCAGGATATGCCCGAGTGGCGGCTTCGTGTCGATCCACTCCCAGTCGCCCTGCCAGCCGTGCCAGTCGCTCCGGCAGATGCCACACGCCTCCAGTTCGACGATTGCCCCGTCGGGATCCGGGGTTGGATACTCGACATCGGTGATTTCGAGCGGTTCGCCGTACTGGTCGAGGACAGCAGCTTTCATCACGATTGATCGTTAATGTTGAATTACTATAATATTGGACAGTCCAAATGAAGGGGGTTTTTTGGCAGCTGTAAAGGCGGGATCCAACCGCCGGATACAACGAGTCCACGGTGGCGGACCGGATCGTGGTGGCCGATCCGTGGGGTGGCACCGACGGGAAATTCCTGTCGTGAAATTACAGGCACGCTCATAGTTTCTCGTTAGGAGGGGTCAGGTCGTTCGATTTCCCGTCCGAGAGTGAAACGAGACCACCCGCTCCTACGAGC
>JBDGTL010000059.1:6926-15131 GCA_042216905.1 Halodesulfurarchaeum sp. | reverse complement strand
CCTACCATGCCTGCACCTGTTTTGACGGGGTTCTTTATGACGTAACTCAGTAAGTTCGCACCTTTCCTTTTCTTATTATTATTATTATTATTATTATTATTATTATTATTATTATTATTATTATTCGTACTTTATTTTTATCAGTAATGTAGGTAACGATATTATTAGTATTAGGAAAGTTGATATAAGGTTTAGTATTATATTGTTAGATTTCTATATGATTTAATTTTATTATATTATCGAGTATAATTGATATTCGATCCAAAGTACTTTTATTTATTAAATGGCCACTAAAACTATTCAAAATATAGTTATGTTTGATTGATATATCATCGTCATTACTCCGTTTTGAGACCGTAATAGCCCGGTTCTTCCTCAGTTCGGGGTTCCGCAACCACCAGATCTTCAGCGTTCACCATGATCCAGGGAATCGTCCAGTCGAGTAGGATATTCTCCGTCGCCGGATCGATTTCTGCATCTGGGTCGAGTTCCTGGAGCAGGCGGGCAATCTCGTACAGCGTGTACATCTCATCGGGGTCGAGCAGTTCATTCGGTTCGTAAAATGTGGCCGGATGAAGGTTGTCAAATTCGCTCTTCGGGGTGGGCATATCGGAAATCCCGGTGTACGTCGGGAAAAGCCTCCCGAATGGTAGTCCCATGCAATCGGACCGGGATCGATCGATTCGGCTTCTCACCACGCTTTGTCGTCACTACCTGCTAATCCATCGGGCAGGACTGATCCCCTTCCAGTGCTTTAGCTGATTTCAGTATGCGCCATTGCGGTCGTAATTCGTCCCTCACATCGATGTCCGGCAAACGAGAGACGGGACTCGGAACTGTGTGTATTTCGTCGACCTCGAAAAATCGTGATGATGGAATCGCGGTTCCGGGGATTAAAGCCGGACGCTCGCGGGATGTCGATCCCGCTATCCCTCGATACGGCCCTTGACCTTCTCGAAGTTCTCCGCGACGTCGTCCCAGTCGACGACTTCGAAGAATGCGTCGACGAAGCTTCCCCGGTCGGGACCGTAATCGTAGTAATAGGAGTGCTCCCACACGTCGAGGGCCATGATCGGGTGGGCCCCCCAGAGCGCGCCGTCGTTGTGCTTCTGCACCGCGAGGTTCCGGAGTTGCTTCGCGACCGGATCGTACACGAGTAGTGCCCAGCCACCGGCCGGCCAGGAGGCTGCCTCCTCGAACTCTTGCTTCCAGGCCTCGTAGGAGCCGAAGTCCTCCTCGATACGGTCGCGCAACTCGCCGGATGGTTCACCGCCCCCGTCCGGAGACATGTTCTCCCAGAACATGGTGTGGAGGTAATGTCCAGAGCCGTTGTGGCTCACCGAACGGAGGGCGTCGGTTGTACCGTCGTAATCGCCCGATTCCCGGTTTTCGGCGAGTGTCTCCTCGGCGCTGTCCAACCCGTTCACGTAGCCCTGGTGGTGCGTGTCGTGGTGCCAGGTGAGGACTTGTTCTGAAATGTGCGGTTCGAGCGCGTCGTAGTCGTACGGGAGCGGCGGTAGCTCCGGATCGGATCGTTCTGACATGGCAAATCTCCAAATGAATCAACACTTGTCAATATGATAAATGTTGAGGAGGAGGCATTTCACGTGAATACCCGGTCGCTTCCGGACGTGAAACAATTGTGCTGTCCTGCCTCATTGGTTCGCAGATCATGAATTTCGGGCGCGTTCGAACGTCTCGATTGCCATTTCCCGGCGTTCGTCGTGATCGACGATGGGGTCCGGGTAGCCCGGAGCGTGTGACTCCCGTTGTTCTGGCGATAGGTCTGGCCACTGGTGAATGACTGCAGAATCGACGGCCTCCAGTTCCGGAACGAACCGTTTGATGTACACGGCGTCGGGATCGTACCGCTCGCCCTGGAGAGTGGGGTTGAACACCCTGAAGTACGGCTGTGCATCCGTCCCGGTGGACGCTGCCCAGTGCCATCCGCCGGCTTCGCTCGCCGTGTCGTGATCGATCAGATTGCGTCTGAACCACTCGTATCCCCGCCGCCAGGAGATGAGCAGGTCTTTACTCAGAAAGGAGGCAGTGATCATCCGAAGCCGATTGTGCATGTAGCCCTCCTCTCGTAACTGCCGCATCCCGGCGTCCACGATTGGATACCCGGTTTCCCCACGCTTCCAGGCCCGGAGGCCCTCTGGATCCTCTCGCCATTCGATCGGGTTCTCGAAATCCACGAGTGGTTCCCGGTCCATCTCTGGATTCGCATCGAGCATCTGGATGTAGAAATCCCGCCAGGCCAACTGTCGCTGGTACTCCTCGACCGATTCCCGCTCCGCATCGTCGTCCGTCGCTGTGGCCGCCCTCTCGCTGGCGCCGATTACCTCTCGAATTCCCAGAAGTCCAAACGAGAGGTCCTGGGAGAGTCGAGACGTGCCGGATTCAACTGGACGGTCCCGTCGTTTTTCGTATCGGTAAATCGGGCCGTCGACGAATCGTTCAAGCCGCTTCAGGGCTGCCTCGCGACTTCCCTCGATCGGTGGATTTCTCCGATCGACGTCGGGAAACGACTCGGCCACAGGCGACGTATCGATCTCGGCTAGCTGACTGCCAGGGATCGGGTCGGCAGCGTCGGGGACCGCTCTGTCGCGCCACTTCTTGTGATAATAGGAGAAAACGGAGTAGTGCTCGCCAGCCGAGGTCGTGATCGAACCCGGTTCGTGGAGTGCCAGTCCGGGAGAGGAGGTCGACTCGACGTTCAAATCGGTAAGCGCGGACTCCACGTCGGTGTCACGCTCCTTCGCGTAGCGGGAGTAATCCCGATTCCAGGCGACCCGCGAGGCGGAAACCGTATCGGCGAGTGATGGAATCTCCTCTTCCGGGGGTCCATAGCGTACGAGAAGGTCGCTCCCTCGCTTCCGGTAGGCAGCCTGCAGCCCTTCGAGCGCTCTCTCGAAGAACCCGAGACGAAATTCACCGGCGGACTCCAGGAGTGACGGATCGATACAGTACACCGGGACGACTGGGGCGTGACCGTCCCTCTGGCTGAGACCCGGATTGTCCGCCAGTCGGAGATCGCGTCGATGCCAGAACAACGTCGGGTCATCAGGAAGCGTCGAAAATGACATCATCAGCCTCTTTCAGTCTTGTTCGGGAGGAATGGGTGATGTGTCGTGCTCACGAGGGAATGGTCTCCAGGTGAAACTGACTGGCGCATGATGGCATCTGGGATGGCAGTCCGGGTAAAGGCTCCGCCCGGAAATCGACAGGTGCTGGACGATACCCGACTCCGTGACATCAGGGTTGCCTACCAGTGCCACCGGATTCAGACAGGAATAGTGACTCTCGTTACCTGGATACCCGGACGTTCGATTAGAGTCGATACATTTTCCCCGGGTGGCCGATCAGAAATGGCATGGAGGTTCCCGTCCCACAGTCCGATCGATCGTCGGAGTACTGGTCGTGGGCCGGGAGTGCGCTCTTTCTCCTCTTGACAGTCGATCTCCTAACGACACTCATCGCAGCGAACACCGTGGGCATTCAGGCGGAAGCGAATCCAATCGTACGCTGGGCACTGGAGCGGGGCGTCGCGTGGCTGGTACTCGTCAACCTATCCGCCCTCCTCTTGCTCGGCGTCCTGTTCTTCGGGTTAATCAGACTCACGCTCACCGCACCGAAGCCGTACGACGACGTGGTAGCGGGCGCCTTCGAACTCTGGATCGGGCTTCTAATCGCAAGTGGTCTCCTCATCTTCGCGAACAATCTCCTTGTCATCGTCTATCATCGGGCCCTGGTTTCACTCCTCGGGAGCCTGATCGGATGACCGCAAGATCATTCGCACGGACGCGACAATTCCTCAGCATGATCGAGGTCACCCCGATCGGCACGATTACCACGCCATTCGGCGAGACAGCAGACGCCCCGAGACAGGGAGAGAGAACGGATGCAGTGGGGACGATCCACCTCGAGACAGAATACGTTCCTGGTCTCGACGGAATCGAAGCAGGGCAGGATATCATCGTCGTCTGGTTCGCCGACGAGGCCGACCGTTCGCTACTGCAGGTGGATCGCCGGGGTGACGTCGGCGTGTTCCGAACCCGGTCGCCAGCACGACCCAATCCCATCTGTCTCACGACGTGTGAAATTGTGGCCGTCGGTGAGACGACGCTCGTGGTCCGTGGCGTCGACATGCGAGACGGATCGCCCGTATTGGATCTCAAACCCCCGCTCGACTCCTGACCCTGGGTCGGTTTCCTCGACTCGTCTCTGGTATTTGGCGACCAGTCGATCGCCCACCTGTATTGTACCGAACAGACAATATTTAATGTGATCGGAACGAATACGGGAGCATGTCGGGCCCCTTCGTCGTCGTGGGTGGGGACGCAGCCGGAATGAGCGCGGCGAGCAAAGCGAGACGGGAATATCCCGATCTGGACATCGTCGTCTTCGAGAAGGGAGAGTGGGTCTCCTACGGGGCCTGTGGGCTTCCGTATTACGTAAAGGGAGAAATCGATGACCTGTCCGACCTCGTCTCGGTCACCGCCGAGGAGTTCAGGACCGAACGGGATATCGACCTCCGAACAAACCACGAGGTGACGGCGGTCGACCCGGAGGAGAAGACGGTGACCGTCGAGACGGAGGGAGAAACGTTCGACCAGCCCTACGAAACGCTTTTGATCGCGACAGGTGCGCACGCGATCGTTCCACCAATCGACGGTGTCGAGTTGTCGGGAATTCATACGCTACACAGCCTCCCGGCCGGGAAAGCCATCCGAGAGACACTGGAGGACGTCGATCAGCGTCCGGAAACCGTCGGGATCGTTGGGGGCGGCTACGTCGGGATCGAGATGGCAGAAGCATTCCGCGGGCGAGACGTCGACGTTCACCTCTTCGAGATGCTCCCCCACGTGCTCCAGCCGTTTGGCGAGATGGTCGCCGAAACTGTCGAAGCGGAACTGCGCGACCACGACGTTACCCTCCATCTGGGAACTGAAGTCGATGGATTCGATGGGGAGGAGTCCGTCTCGGGAATACGGACCGACGAAGGGACGGTCCCTGTCGATATGGTTCTGCTGGGGGTGGGCGTTGCGCCGAACGTGGAACTGGCGCGCGAAGCCGGGATCGAGATCGGAGATACAGGGGCAATCGCCAGTGACGAGTACGGGCGAACCTCGGACCCGTCCGTCTTTGCGGCCGGGGACTGTGCCGAAATGAATCACGTGGTTACCGGGGAGCCGGACTACGTGCCACTCGCGTTAACGGCGAACAGAGCGGGGAGGGCAATCGGTCGGACAGTGACCGGGACCAACACGCCGGTCGGTGAAATCGCGGGAACGGCAGCGGTCAAGGCCTTCGACCTCCAGGCGGCCCGGACCGGAATCCTTGACGAATCCAGGGCCCGAGAGGCCGGTTTCGATCCCGTCTCGGCGACGATAACGTCGGCCTCACGTGCCGGATACTACCCGGGTGGGTCACCCGTGAAAATCAAGCTGGTGGGCGACCGCGACACCGAGAACGTGCTCGGCGCCAGCATGGTCGGTGAGGAGGGCATCGCGAAGCGTGTCGACACCATCGCGACGGCTCTTCACTCCGACCTCACCGTTTCCGACGTCGAATACCTGGATCTGTCGTACGCACCGCCATTCGGCCCCACGTGGGACCCAGTCCTCACCGCGGCGAAAGTCCTCAGTGGAAAGATCGAGTAATTGAAACCATATCGAATCATCGTGCAATTGTTTAATATTGAATTAATCGCACAAGACTTTTGGTCCGGATGCCCGTAGTATCCACGTGATGGTCGAGGCCCTTGACCGGCACCTGGAACGAGACCTCGAGTGTGATACCCTGCTCGAGTGTCTCTACGAGTTAAACGACCTCGATCGCGAGTGCTACTCCGTCCTCTCGTCCTCGGGCGATCCGATGACGATCGACGACCTGTCGGACGCGGTCGATCGAGAACGATCGACGGTGTACCGGTCGGTCAATAGACTCCTCGAGAGAGGGTTGCTCGAGAAAGAACAGGTCAATTTCGAGGACGGGGGATATTATCACGTCTACGACACAGCCGACGTCCAGTCGGTCGCCTCCGAGATGGAACGCCGTCTCAACGACTGGTACGCCCACATCGGCTACACGATTGCACAGTTTCGACGGAAATACGGGAGCGACCCGGAAGACGTCGACGCCCCACCGCCTGTTACCTGATACGGTGCGGGAGAAACCGCCCGCCTTATCCACGAGGAACCGTCGACCTGTGAGAACAAGCGAGCAAATCTCATGAAAGACGCCGTCGAACCTCCTGATCCTCTCCTTACTGCCCTCGACGATTCGCAGGTACATCTCGTCGACCTGACTCTCGACCTGCTCTCCTATGACACCCAGAACCCACCGGGGCAGACGGACGCGGCAATATCGTTCGTGGAAGAGTACCTCGAAGACGCAGGAATCGATACCCGAACCGTTGCTGCCGATGGAGATAAGCCAAATCTCCTCGCACGGGTACCCGGAGCGAACGAAGACCCGTTCGTCTTCAACGGTCACCTCGATACGGTCCCCTTCGACGCAGAGCAGTGGACCCACGACCCACTCGGAGAGCGCCACGAGGGGCGACTCTACGGTCGCGGGGCGACGGATATGAAGGGGCCGCTCGCGTCGATGATCGAAACGATGGTCGCCTTCGCCGAAACGGGCGTCAGGCCACCGTCGGACCTCGTCCTGGCTCTGGTGAGCGACGAAGAAGTCCCGAGCGACGTCGGTGTAGAGGCCCTCGTGGATGGTGGTCTGCTGGAAAATGGGGTTTGTGTCATCGGCGAAACGACGTGTGACGGACAGCGATTTTCGGTGAGCGTCGCCGACAAGGGGAGCATCTGGCTGTCACTCGAGGCAGAGGGATCGGCCGCTCACGGATCCCGCCCGATGGCGGGTGAGAATGCGATCGATTCGTTGTACGGAGCAATCACCGATCTCCGGGAGACACTATCCAAATCGGCCTTCCAGATTCCCCCGGCGGTCGAGGAGATCGTTTCGGAATCGATCGAGTACTACGAATCGACCCTCGGCAGGGAAACCGCCTCCCGCCTCTTCCGGTATCCAACCGTCAATCTCGGAACACTCGAAGGAGGACAGTCGGTCAACACCGTCCCCGAGCGGGCAACTGCCTCCATCGACATCCGAATCACTCCCGGGATCGATACGAGAGGGGTGCTCGGCGACGTCCGATCGTGTCTCGAGGAACACGATGCCGTCGACATTACGGAGACCGACTGGAGCCAGGGGACCTTCGAAGAGCCGGACTCTCCGCTCGTTATGGCGACGAAGGCGTCAGCCGAAGCGGTCCTGGATACGACCGTCTCGAAACGATGTGCGACGGGTGGCGGTGACGCGAAAACGCTTCGAAACAGTGGCGTCTCCACAGTAGAGTTTGGGGTCGGGTCGGGAACGGCTCACGGGGTGGACGAGTACATTCCGGTCTCCGCACTCCTCGAGAACGCCCGGATCTATGCCACCATCCCGTTCGCGTACGCCGCCCGGCAGGAAAAAGGGTGAGGTAATGGTACCGCCTCGACGTGACTGACCGATGTCCTCCATGAGGGAGGGGCCGGTGGAAAACGGTACTGTGAATCGGAGCGTTCGAGTCAGACGAATCGAAGCCGTCTCACGCGGTTCCGTGGCGTTCGATCAGGTTTTTGAGGTCGTGTTTCTCCCGGACGCCCACGATTCGTTCGGCGACCTCCCCATCCGCGAACAGGATCATAGTGGGAACACCCTGGACGCGATAGTTCCGTGCGAGATTTTGGAGTTGATCGACATCGACCTTCGCCATCGCGGCGTCGGTTTCCGCGGCCAGTTCTTCGACGATCGGTTCGAGCATCTTGCACGGTCCACACCACTCTGCGTGGAAATCCGTGAGAACGACGTCGTACTCCTCGACGACGTCCGAGAAGTGCTCTGCGTCCTCGATGTGTACCGGCTGGTCGGGGGCTTCGGTCGACGACCCGGTATCCCCAGACGAGCCGTCCTGTCCCCCCTGCAGTTCCCTCCGTTTGCGCTCGCGTATCTCTTCGAGAGTATCTGCGGTATCCGTCATGTCGATGGAGTGTATCCCACCGATCTACTTAACGGTTCTGCAATTATCGGACAATATTAACTGTGAACGAGTGGAACGCCGGCGACACGGGACGGCAGCGCACTCCTCAGTTGCTACGGTCATTACGTTGGGTTCTTTCGCCTCATTGTATGCACGCG
>JBDGTL010000059.1:0-6826 GCA_042216905.1 Halodesulfurarchaeum sp. | reverse complement strand
TTCTGGATAGGGCGAGTTCAAACTTCTGGATAGGACGGGTTCCAACTTGTGGATAGGACGGGTTCGAAATACTCCGGGTGGCCTCAAGTATTACTCCGGGGTGGCCTCGAGTATAGTTGCTCGGTGAGTCGATCGAGTCAGTTGAGTCGGTTCATTTCAGAAGTTTCCACATCGATCCGAGTGAAATCGACCATCTCAACGGGCCCAGGACGTGTTTCGATAGAATAGATCCGTCTCTCGAATCAACGTCTGGACCCAGCACATCAACCTGGGAGAAACCGCTGGAGAAGTCCTCCCCCCTCACCTCTAACGGCAGTCGTGGACGTTATTCCCAATCCGATTGTAACCCATCGAGGACTGCCTCGACGTCCTCCACCGTGTTGAACGCGTGAAGGGACACCCGGACCGCATTAGACATCGGGAGTGAGCGAACCACGATGTTCTCGTCCCGCAAGCGCTCGACAGTCGATTCGGGGTCGGAAACGCTCACGGTGATTAGTCCAGAGTGGAAGTCCCTGGAACTCAAGAGGTGGTCCGTCGGAACCCCCTCCTTGAACGTATCCGTGAGCGACTCGATCCGATCTCGAATTCGCGTCAATCCGATCGATTTCATCGTGTCGATTGCGGCCTCGAGTCCGGCGTACACCGCCGGGTTGGTCGTCCCGATTTCGAACCTGCGAGCCCCGTCCTTCCACTCGAACGGGTCACTCTCTGGATCGTTCACACTTCGATAGCCGACGTGAGCGGGTTCGACGTCGGATAGTATCGAATCGTCGACGTAGAGGAACCCGGCACCCCAGGGACCGAGCAACCATTTGTGACCGGCAGCGGCGACGAAGTCCGCCCCGAGGTCTCCGACGTCGAGGGGTCGCTGGCCGACGTCCTGGACGGCGTCCACAAGCGTTCGGGCCCCCAATTCGTTCGCTATCCTGACGAGTTCGGGTATTCGGTGTTTCCGCCCGTAGAGCCAGTCGGTCGAACTGACACAGAGGAGGGTCGCATCGGTCAGTGCCTCCTCGTACGCCTCGAGGTCGAATCGACCGTCGTTGCTCTCGACGATTTCGAGGTCGATTCCGACCGTGCGCCGGAGTCGCTTCCAGGGCAGGTGTCCGGCGGCGTGTTCGAGGTCGCTGATCACGACGGTATCGTCCGGGCCCCAGTCGAGTGCGGTGGCCACTCGATTAATTCCGTCCGTCGTGCTCTCGGTCAACGCGATGGAGTCCGGGTCCGCACCCACGAAGTCCCCGACGGACTCGCGCGTCGACTCGATGACGTCAGTCGCGTTCTCGTACATCCCCGCCCCACCGGGAGACTCGTATTCGTGCGTCTCGAGTGTCTCCTCGATGGATTCGACGACCGGTGTCGGACTCGGGCCACTTGCCCCTGTATTGAGATAAACGACGTCGCGTATACCCGGCATCGATTGACGCAACTCACTCGGATTCACGCACGCCACCTCCGTCGTCGTTCGCTCGGTCGGTGACTAGACAACGACTGCTCATGGCGACAGATTGCACCAAGGGGACATTCAATCCTCGGAAAACCGATCCAATTCAGGACCGTGCCCGTTCGATGAGATCGGAGACCGTTCCGAACGTGTAATCTTCTGCCTTCGTCTCGTTCACGAATACGGTCGGCGTTCCAGTAACGCCCAGTTGTTTTCCGGCCTGGAGGTCGGCGCGCACGACCGGTCGATACCGCTCGGTTTGTGCGGCGTTGCGCACGGTTTCGGGATCCGCTCCGACCTGCTCCGCGGCGTTCCCGACCAACTCGAGCGAGTACGCGTTCATGTTCCCGTACATGATTTCGGCAAATTCGAAGAAGGCAGACACACCGACCGTATCCTGGACGGCACGGGCCGCGCTCGGAATCTTCCAGGACCACTTCGGATCCACGGGGAGCGGGAAGTCGTGGTGCTCGTACCGCACCGTTCCCGTTTCGACGTACTCGGATCGAATGCGGGGAAGGTGTTCGAGTGCAAACGTCTTACAATGTGGGCACGCGAAGTCCTCGAATGCCTTCACCGTCACGGGGGCGTCTTCTTCCCCGAGAACTGGCGTAGGGAGTGATTCGACCGTATCCCCGGAGGCGCCACCACTGCCACCTCCACCGGTGCAACCCGCGAGTGTCCCGAGGCCGAGAACAGCGCCGTTCGTGAGTACCGATCGACGAGTGAGTTCCATTACATCTCGCTCCGTCCCCGACACTAGTAAAATCCAGCGTTCGTCCCCACGGATAGAAAACGGGCCGACCCGATCGTATCGCGGCCTCGGGCCACTTATTTCGCCATCACCGACGCGTACCCGACGACTTCACGTGACGGTCCGGCAGTGTCTCCGCTGGTCGCGTATTTGAGTAACTGCCCGTCCATCGCCCCGAGCGCCGAAGCGGCATCCAGGACGGAAGCTGTCGGTCCATATCCGCACATCGAGATGTTCTCGGCCCGGACGGTGTCGAGCAACCCGCTCCCGTCGAGGGCCTCCATCTGGTCGATAGCCTTGCTGTCCTGTTCGGACGCGACGTCCTGTGGCTGGTAGTGGGTGAGATCTGTAGAGGAGACGAGGACGACATCCAGTCCAGTCGCTTCGACTGCATCGACGACCGCCTCGCTCACGTCTGAAACGAGGCCAGGATCCTGACGGGTGAAGCAAATCGGAACGATCGGAACGCTGTCGTCGTAGAAATACTGGATAAAGGGAACCTGGACTTCGATCGAATGCTCTCCCTGGTGGGTTCGCTCGTCGACCGAGATGGCATCGGTCGCCGCGGCGATTCGGTGCGTGAGGTCGTCGTGTACAGGGACCGTCCCCAGTGGGGTCTCCCACCGGTCAGCCCCGGAGAGCGCAGCGTCGATTCCGACGCCATCGTGGTTCGGCCCGAGAACGATTGCCGCGTCCGGAGTGCCACTTCTAGCGAGCACCCCGAATCCATGAGCCGCCACCGGGCCGGAATACGGATAGCCGGCGTGGGGAGAGACGAGCCCGAGAACCGCAGGCGGACCGTCTCGCACCGCGGGAATTTCTCCGGGCCCGTGTTCGTGTCTGAAGACGGAATCGATCTGCTGTCTGAGTGCCGATTCGGTTCCCTCGTAGAATTGACCGGCAACGGCCGGTTGTCGAATCGACGTCATTCGTGGTTTACACCCCAGTTATGGCTCCACCTCGGGAGCCAGTTCGACCTCCTCGATCGGGCCGTTCGGGTCCCGTTCGGCAAATACCTGTGCCTCGAACGTCTCTACTGTTACGTCATCGTCCCTGAAGCACGCACCCCGGAGGCCCGCCTTCCGACACGCCTCCCTGAGAAACCGTTCGGCGCTCCAGCCACGGTCCACCGGGACCTGGGGCAAGAGGAGGCCGCTCGCTCGTTCGGCCGAGATCACGAGTCCGTCCCGTCCGACCTGTATCCGGTCCGGATATCGATCCGGATCGGTAACGTCGAGTGTATCGGGCGGCGTCAGGACGCTCACCTCCACCGTGAGTGCCGGTAATTCGTCCGGGCGGACCGGTCGAAAGCGGGGATCGTTCCTCGTGGCCTCCTCGGCCGCTTCTCGAATGGCCGTAACCGCTGTCTGCTGTGGACGTGGCCGACCGATGCACCCCCTGAGGTCGCCGTCCTTTCGGAGGGTAACGAAGGCTCCCCGTTCGGTCTCGAAGACCGGGTCGAGATCGTCCGGAATCGACGGACGTTCTTCGTTTTGTACCACCGATTCGACGATGGCTCTCGCGTGAGAGACGGCCCATCTGCCCTGGGATTCGCGTAGGCGGACCATTGTGTTCAGGTACCGTACAATCGGGGAGCATCGAGGAAATCCGCCTAGCCCCAATTTTCAGGGTAGCAACGGCAGTCGACGGGACGGACCGAAGGGGGCTGGAATGGCCCATACAACCGACACAGGTGCACCAAACACACAGGTATTTGTCTCCATCCCGTGCGGGCAACCACGTCCAAATGGTTCTATGGCTTCGTCGTCATCGTATATCATCCAAAACCAGGCGGGGGAGTATCCTGTATAGACTAATCGGTCCCGTCAAGAGATACTATTACATATCCCTGATCTTCCTCGTCATATCCCTGGTCTTCCTCGATCGATCAGGACGGGTCGGATCGAGGAAATCGAGATGCGTCAGAAAACCATGAAATCGATTCGTCGACCCCACTACGGACGTCGAGACGTGTGCGAACAATACGAGAGACGGGTATGGGTGGCCTGGATTCCGGTTCCTACTCCGCGCTGATCACGTCGTCAATGCGGACGATCATCGTCGCCGCTTCGGTGGCAGACTGGACGATCTCGCGCTTGACAGCGACGGGATCCAGGACACCGTGTTCGACCGGGTCGTCGATTTCGGCTTCACCGTCCACGGTGACGATGCCGGCGCGCCCGGATTCGTTCGCCGCTCTAACGTCCACCAGCGCGTCGATCGGCGACATCCCGGTGTTCTCAGCGATAGTCCGCGGGATCGAATCGATTGCATCGGCGAACGCCTCCACGGCCAGTTGTTCTCGGCCCTCGATTCCTGCGGCTTCCGATCTGATCGCGTCCGCGATGGTGACCTCTGCACAGGCAGCTCCCGGGACAACGCCACCCTTCTCGACGGCTGTCACCACGGCGTCGACACCGTCCTGCACGGCCCGCTCGAGTTCGCTGAGTACGTGTTCGGTCCCCGCACGGACGAATAGCGTGAGACTCGACGCATCGGAGCCTCCTTCGACGAACGTGAGTTCGTCCTCGCCGACTTTGTCGATCGAGAGGGACTCGATCTCACCGAGGTCCGCCTCCTCGATTTCCTCGAGCGTCGCGAGTCGGGACGCACCCGTCGCCCGCCCGAGCGAGGCAGCGTCATCGTCGTCGATGTCGTCGAACGCGAGGATTCCTTTGTTGGCGAGGAAGCCCGCAGTCATGTCCGAGACGTCACCTGTGACGAACGCGACGTCGACCCCCGCTTCCTCGAGAGCGTCTGCGTAGCCACGAAGTTCCTTCTGCTCCGCGTCGATTGCCGTGTCGAGTTGGTCGGCGCTCTGGACGTTGTACTCCACGTCCACCTCAGTCTCGCGGGGTTCGAGGTCCATGTCGACGATGGCGACGGTCGCGTCGGAAAGCGACCACGGCATATCGTCACGGATCGGGCCTTCCTCGACGATGACACCTTCGACGAGTCGTGTCGAGGTCGAGGACTCGCCCGCACGGGCGACGATCTGGAGGTTTTCCTCCTCGATTTCGCCGTCGGTTTCCACGC
The DNA here is from genome assembly GCA_042216905.1 of Halodesulfurarchaeum sp. Lineage (GTDB taxonomy): Archaea > Halobacteriota > Halobacteria > Halobacteriales > Halobacteriaceae > Halodesulfurarchaeum. The sequence goes on along the minus strand of JBDGTL010000059.1, from coordinate 1,589 downwards.
GGCGAACCGCTCGTACGATGTCGGTCGCGAGCGTCTCTGCGGTGACCCCGCCCGTACCCTTTCCGGTCATCGCCGACTGTGCCACCTGTTCGAGCGTCTCGTCGTCGAGTTCGCCCTCGATGACCATGTCGTCGAGGGTCTCGAGCGCGATGTCCCGCGCCCGGGCGTATCCACCGACGATTGTGGTGGGATGGATGTCCTTGTCGATGAAATCCTCCGCCTCCCGGAGGAGCGCACCGGCCAGGACGACGGCACTCGTGGTTCCGTCGCCGACTTCCTCTTCCTGGGAGTCGGCGACCTCGACCAGCATCTGGGCGGCCGGGTGCTCGATGTCCATCTCGTTCAGGATGGTGGCACCGTCGTTGGTGATAACCACGTCGCCGGAGTCGCTCACGAGCATCTTGTCCATCCCGCGCGGGCCGAGGGTCGTCCTGACCGCCTCGGCGACCGCCTTTCCGGCGGCGATGTTCGAGGTCCGTGCGTCACGACCCTGAGTCCGCTCGGTATCCTCGCTCAGAATGAATACCGGCTGTCCACCTCGCATGCGCTGGGAAGAACCTGAGTCTGCCATGTATCAGGAGAAGGTAGAATTGTGGTCCTAAATAAAGGTTTCGGGACAGACCGGAGTCCTCGGTTTTTCGAGCGACGATCGAGTGATGTCGATAGTCAGTGGGAGGCATTTGTCGGAAATCCAACTGAATGAGCAGACGGGGTTGGATTCAATTGGCAACATAGGTCAGGGAAATATCATAAATGATCAGAAATACAGGGAGGTCACGAAACACGACCGATCGGTAACGGGGAATTTCATACTCACTATGAGTACCACCGACGTCGAGCGATTACACCAGTTGCCGACAGTATGATTATTACTAGTGCTGTCAATCCAATCCCCGCAGCATCCGTCCGTGTCGGCGTGAGCGACGACGTCCGAGTCGTCGTGTTTGACGATGTTTCGGAGCCTGGCGTCGTCTGCGTCTGTTGGAGTTCCTGAGACGGGGATTCGACCGTGATGGTCAGTGACCGTGATCCGACCTGCAACCGATGGGGGCCGGACTCGGAAACGGAGACTCGGACGGTCCGGTTCACGGTTTCATTCGCATCGAGTGTCGTCCGCAGTGTCTCGACAGTGTTCGTTCCATATCGTACAGTCAGTGTCCCTGTGGCCGGACGCCCCGCTGGGTTGCCAACGGTGACCCGCACTGGTACCTCACTGCCCGATTGAAACGGCCCGTCGGGGATCGAAAGGTCGGTCACGACTGGTTCGGCCAGCGGTTTGACGACGACGGTCCGGTTCCAGTCATCGAGAGCGAACTGCTTCGAGCCAGTGGATTTGACGCGATATTGGATGGAGAATTCGATTGATTCACTACCCTCGAGGGAACCAGTTCGTACCGCGACCGCGTTCCCGTCGACAGTGAACACCACGCGATACGACCCGGTGGCTTCACCGACGTTCGAAACGGTCCCACGTATAGTGACTCCCTCACCGGGGACGAGGGTCGGCAACGCAGTTACCGTCCGGTTTCGATACGGACCGCTGATCCGGAAACGGTCCGAGACGGTACTCAGCATTTGTGGCGGGAGCG
>JBDGTL010000063.1:0-15389 GCA_042216905.1 Halodesulfurarchaeum sp. | reverse complement strand
AGAAGGTCTCACTCGAGATCTCACCCTTCGAGACGCGCTTGGCGTCCTCGGCCATGTCCAGTCCGAGATCCGTATCGTACTCGGTCTGCTCGAGTTCCGCCTCGGGATCCGGTCGGACGTCCTCGACCATCGCGTCGAGGTCGTCTTCGGTGACTGCCGGTATCCCCGGCGATAGGTCACTCGTACTCATGCGGCCACCCCCGGTGGTCGCATATTCTAAGCGGATGTGCTTCGTGCATTACGTTCCACGGTACGTGACCCACCCCACTGAACGTGATACCAATACTAATTGGCACTCGGTGTGCGGGCGAGCGCCCTGATAAATAAAGAACCAATATAGTACGGTTCGATCGGTGGGCGCCGAGTATCACAGTTCGAATCTGTTCCTCAAATCCGCGTATCTACGGTGTAATACGCCCCAAAGCCAAATTTTCTCAGATTTTGGGAACGTTCCGGGGCGCTATTCGAACCGATCGCGTACTACCACGCGTCCGCCCACAATGGAGCAACTCATCATCTACGCGTCGATTGCGCTCCGACTTCTGGGTGTCGTGTACTCCATCGGCCTGCTCTACCGAGTGGAAGACGCGCGGTTCGGATTCTTTACGATCACGTTCGCCCTCATGGCCTCTCGGCAACTCTGGACGCTTTATGCCGGGACCCCGGGGCTCGGTGAACTTCCTGGTCTGATCGTAAGCGTCTTCGCCCTCCTGGCCATCGTCTACGTCTCGCGGTACATCGAAGAGGAACGTCAAATCCGTGAGACAGTCCAGCGGAAAAACGAGCGCCTCAGAACGTTCCAGAAAGCGATCGAACACGCCGGTCACGCCATCTTCCTCACTGACACCGACGGGAGGATCACCTACGCCAATCAGGCCGTCGAGTCGGTCACTGGATACGCACGAGGGGAGGTTCTCGGCGAGGACCCCTCGCTTTGGAAATCGGGGGAACACGACGAGGCGTTCTACGATGAGATGTGGGAGACGATCCTGTCCGGGGACGTCTGGGAGGGACAGATCGTAAACGAACGCAAGGACGGCTCGAAAAGCTGGGTTGACATGACGATCGCTCCGATCATCGACGATGGCGAGGTGGAGCAGTTCGTGGCCATCGATACGGACATCACGGAACGACGCGAGCGCAAGGAGAAGATCACTGAACAGAACCAGCGCCTCGCCGTACTCAACCACACGAACGAAGTGCTTCGGGACGTCAACAAACGTCTGGTACAGGCGAGCGCCCGCAAGGAGGTGGAAGCCGGCGTCTGCGAAGAGTTTGCTGGCGCCAGCCCGTACGATTTCGCCTGGATCGCAATCCGAAGCGTCACGAGCGACGCGCTCCGACCGCGGGAGTGGGCAGGCATCGACGAGGATGAACTGCGGGACCTGATGGACCGCTTCGACGAACGTCACGACGACCCGGTCTCCGTGGCCATGGCCGAAGAGACCGTCGAGATCGAAGAACTGTCCACGGACGTGGAGGGGGCCCGCACCGTTGCCGCCGTCCCGATTACCTACGACGGAACCACGTATGGCGCGCTCTGCGTCGCCACCACCGACCCGGAATCCTTCGAATCGATCGAGACGGGGGTCTTCTCCGAACTGGGTGCGACCGTCGGGTACGCCGTCAACGCCATCGAGAGCAAGGAGACGCTGATGACCGACAGCGTCACCGAGATAGAGTTCCAGACCCGCGATGCGGACTGTTTCAGCGTGGCTCTTTCGCGCGAACTGGATTGCAGTCTGAATCTCCGATGGGTCTCGCCCACGGACACCGACTCGCTCGTCGAGTACTTCTCCGTCACCGGGGTCGATCCAAACGCCGTTGCCAACCTCGCGGCGGACCATTCGGCGATTGACGATGTCCAGGTCGTGACCGACGGCGAGAATGAGGGGCTGTTCCGATTCGACGTCACCGGTTCCTGTGTGGCACGAACCCTCGGGGAGTTCGGCTCCGACCTTTCTTTACTCCGCGTCGACGACGGGCGAGCGACGGTCAGGGCCCACCTCGCCGAAAGCGGCGACGTGCGGACGCTCCTCGAGGCACTTCAGGACGAACACGGGGACGTCGAACTCACGGCCCGCCGCCAACGCGAGCGCCCACGACAAACCGTCCAGGAAGTCAGGGCCACCCTCGACGAGCGGTTGACCGATCGCCAGCGCGAGGCACTCCAGACCGCGTACATCGGCGGGTTCTTCGAGTGGCCGCGGGAGAGTTCCGGGGAGGAAATCGCGGAGATAATGGACATCAATCAATCGACGTTCCTGCAACACCTCCGTGCAGCAGAAAGAAAGGTGCTCTCGGTTCTCCTGGACGCAGACCAGTCACGTCGGGCCGTCCCGGTCGAATGAGAGGAAAGGAGAATGAGAGAGTGAAGAATCGATCTCACCACTGAACGTGGTCGTCTGCACAGAGGGTATACTCAGATGACTTCAGAAAAAGGGGAGAACAACGGTTCCGAGATCGGCAGGAAAATGCTGATCACCGGAGGGTGGGATACACTACTATTGAGAGCCGAGATACCGTTGTATGAACCAACCGGTGAATAATCAATATCTCAATTAGTGTTCGGGTCCGAGATCGAAGCGGCCCTAGAAGTAATCGACGCCCTCTGGTAATTCCTGCTTCATGCCTTTGCGCTCACGGATTTCAAGGATCTTCTCGGGCTGGAGGTTGTCGACCAGCACCCGGAATCCGGCGTTCTCTGTGTTCCAGGAGGCGCGCCCCTCCGTCGCGGATCGGATGTCGGAGGAGAACCCGATCATCTCCTCGACGGGGGCGATGCCCTCGACGACCATCAGATCGCCTTCCTGGTACATGTCGTCAACCCGTCCCCGTCGACCCTGGATCTCGCTCGAGGCGGCGCCCATGTGTTCGGACGGGACGTCGATCCTGACGTCCTGGATGGGTTCGAGGAGTTTGACCTCGGCGTCGATCAGTGCGCGGTGGACCGCGTTCCTGACTGCCGGAATGACCTGGGCCGGACCGCGGTGGATGGCGTCCTCGTGGAGTCTGGCGTCGTGGAGTCGAAGGAGTGACCCCTGTACGGGTTCGGCAGCCAGTGGCCCGTCCTCGAGTGCTTCATCGACGCCTTCGAGGATGAGTTCCATCGTCTCGTTGAGGTGCTGGATCCCCTTGGTGTCGTCGACGAAGATGTTGGTGGAGACGATGTGCTCGACGTTCTGGGAGGTGTCCTTGTCCATGCCAGCCTCCTGGAGGGCCTCCCGGCGCTCCTGCTCCGGCATGTCCATGCTGGCTTCGCCGAGTTTCAGCGTCTCGACCAGGTCCTCGGAGAGCGGCTCGACGGAGATGTAAAAGCGGTTGTGTCGGTTCGGCGAAATGCCCTCGACCTCTCGGGAGGACCCCGTTGGGGACTCCCGGTAGACGACGATTGGCTCACCAGTTCGGACCGGGATTCCCTGGTTTCGCTCGATTCGCTGGGTGATGACCTCGAGGTGGAGTTCACCCTGCCCCGAAATGAGGTGTTCCCCCGTGTCCTCGTTGATCTCGACGTTGATCGTTGGGTCCTCCTTCGAGACCTGCTGCAGGACGTTGATGAGTTTCGGGAGGTCGTCCATCTGCTGGGCCTCGATGGACTTCGTGATGACCGGTTCCGAGATGTGTTCGATGGACTCGAACGGCGTCATCTCGATGGACGAGACGGTCGAACCGGCGATTGCGTCCTTCAGACCAGTCACCGATGCGACGTTCCCCGCAGGAACGCGTCCGACCTCTTCCCGTTCGCCGCCCATGAAGATGCCGACTGACTGGAGGCGGTTTTTACCGGCGGTGCCCGAGACGTAGAGTTCCTGTCCCTTCTCAAGCGTCCCCGAGAACACCCGTCCCGTGGCGATTTCGCCGGCGTGAGGATCCATCGAGATGTCGGTGACCATGAACACCACGTCGCCGTCCTTGTCCACTTCCATCATGTCCTTCGCGACGTCGAGGGAGTCATCACCCCGCCAGATCGTTGGGATCCGGTCCGGCTGGGCAGTTATCGGACTCGGGAAGTGTTCTGCCACCATGTCGAGGACGACGTCCGAGAGCGGGGATCGTTCGTGGAGTTCCTGTCGTTCGTCGTTTCGCTCCATCTCGATGATCTCGGGAAAGCCGATTCCTGTCTCGGCCATGGACGGTGCGCTAACGGCCCAGTTGTAGAGGGCGGACCCGAACGCCACGGTCCCGTCCTGGACGCTGACTCTCCAGTTCTCCTCTTCGTACTTCTCCTCGGCCATTCCCCGAATGAGTTCGTTCACGTCCCGGATGACGTTCTGGAGGCGCTCCTGCATCTCCTCGGGCCCCTCCTGGAGTTCGTTGATGAGGCGGTCGACCTTGTTGATGAACAGGGCAGGCTTGACGTTCTCCCGCAGTGCCTGCCGGACGACCGTCTCGGTCTGGGGCATCGTCCCCTCGACAGCGTCCACGACGACAAGCGCCCCATCGACCGCCCGCATGGCTCGTGTCACGTCGCCTCCGAAGTCGACGTGGCCGGGCGTGTCGATCAAGTTGATAAGGTGCTCCGTGTCCTCGTAGTTGTGGGTCATCGACACGTTTGCAGCGTCGATCGTGATCCCACGTTCCTGCTCGTCTTCCTCCGTGTCCATCGCGAGTTGCTGTCCGGCCAGGTCCTCCGAAATCATCCCCGCCCCAGCGAGCAGGTTGTCCGTGAGGGTCGTCTTTCCGTGATCGATGTGAGCGGCGATGGCGATATTCCGGATGTTATCCGGCTTGTCCATGAGCCGCTCACACTGCTGGACGATCTTCTTGCGTCGGCCCATTATTGGTGCGTTCTATCCACAGGAGGTTCAAAAGGGTAGTGTTTCCCCGCGAGGGAATTCGTCGGAATGTGCCCGTTCTGTCCCTGAAATCGGACGAAACTGTAATCAATCTACGACCCGTGTAACCCAATGCCATGGAGTTGCGAGTGGACGGCGCCGCACCCGCTCGACCATTCGAACTGGCCCGTTCCCGGTTCGAAATCGACCACGACCTCGAACTCCCGGTTGCCGTCGAGATACGCCGCGATCCCACAGAGCGGACGCGGACGGTTCACGAACCGACTCACCACCGGCTTACGGTCTCCGAACAGGTGGCGCGGAGTTCGCTGGCCCCGGAACTCGCCGTTCACGAATTCGCCCACATGCGACGACGGGAGGAGTCCCACCCCTCTCACATGGTGGACGTGAGCGAGGCTATCTACCTCGCATCGTCCGGTACCGATATCGACCGGACGACTGTCGCACACGCGTACCAGATCGCCAACCACGTACGGGACATCTACGCTGACGACATCACCTTCGAGGTGGCCTCGGGCGAGAAACTCGCGTCGTTTTTCGAATCCCGTCTCGCAGAGGCCCTCGCGGACCAATCGGCTGGCAGTCGGTACACCGGCTATCGGCTCTCGGCCGGGTTCGATCCGGCGATAACAGCAGTAAACGCGGGGTTCGCTCTGGGCCTGCTCGAGCGCCACGACGTCGAACGGAACCACAGGCTCTACGAACTCGCACACGCCGCGCAGGCTGATGCGCCCCGCGTCGACGTGTCGCGATTCCGACGCGAGTTTCGCGACCTAAATGGGGTCCCCAATGATACGTCGTGCCTCAGGACACTGGTCGATCTCTTCGAGGCGTACTTCGAGGCCAGAGCAAAGCGAACGGAACGGGCCTCCCGTCCCAGGCGTGGCCAGTAAGAGACTGTTTACCTGGCGGCCGCCGCGACGCGTTCTTTCTCTTCTTTTTGTCCGATCGCGTGGGTTTCGACGTCGTACTCGGCTGCCCCCATTATCTCGCGGGCCAGGGCGTCCGAAACGTCGGTCGGAGATTTGAAGGAGGAGCGATAGGTGCCCTCGGCGAGGAACTTGAGGGCCTGATCGACGCGACGCTGGGGTCCCGTGTCCACTGCCTTCGGGACGGAAATCCCGCCGTACTTCAGTCGGACGGTTTCCTCCCTGGGCGCCGCGTTCTCGAGGGCCCGGACGAGGACCTGGACGGGATTCTCGTCGGTCTGGTCTTCGACCGTCTCGAAGGCGTCCTCGACGATTGTGAGGGCCTGCTGCTTCTTCCCCGTGTTCTCCTGGGTCTGCATCAGGCGGTTGGCGAGGCGTTCGACCACGCTGATCTCCGATTTCTGGAACTGTTTCGAGGCGTGTCGACCCATCGTGTGCGCGACCGGCGTGACGGTGATGTACCGGCGAGTACTCGGATCGGTATACTGGATGGTGGAGACGTCCCACCGGCCAAATAACTTGGCAGTCGCCTCCGAGTCCTCGTCGGTGCCAGCCGGTTTTTCGGGGTCGGGTGCGTCACTCGACATGTTATCTGACCGGTTTCTCGGCGTTGCCCCGGACCAGTTCGATCAGCGAGACGCCGTTCACTTTCTCGACCTTGTAGTTGACGCCCGAGAGGTCGCCCATCGCCCTACCCTTTGCCCCACCGATACCGGCGATGGTGACTTCGTCGTGTTCGTCGATGAAGGAGATGGCACCGTCGCCAGGGGCAAAGGACGTGACCTGTTTCCCGTTCTTGATCAACTGGACGCGGACGCACTTCCGAATCGCGGAGTTGGGTTGTTTGGCCTCGATTCCGACTTTCTCGAGGACGATTCCGCGGGCCTGGGGGGCCCCTTCGAGCGGATCTGATTTCTTCCGGAGGCCCCGCTCCCGCCGCGCGTACTCGGCGTCGGACCACCGATGATTCTGGCGGTCCTTCTTGAGTTTGCGGGCGGCGTACTTGCCGTTCGGCATAGACACGGATAACCTGTGGACGTACTTAAACGCACGTTTTTCAGGACGGGACCACCGGGTGATCCTCGGGGGCCATTTCGACCTTCCCGTCAGTTCACACTGATCCATTTCTCAGTAAATAGTGTCGACGGACTCCCAGTCAGTCCGCTGCTCCCCGGACGGGCCACCTGAATCGGATCGGACTGCCTCACTCAGGTGAGTTGGATGTCCTGGATGTCGAAATGTCGTTCCGCAAGGACCTTCGCGGCCTCGATGTTCCTCCCGCCGGCGCCAATCGCGGCACCCTTGTCGGCGTGATCGACTTCGGCGTAGGCCACCGTATCGCCGTTCTCCGATATCGTCACGTTATACACCGCTGCTGGTGAGAGGGCGTTCGCGACAAACCCCTCTGCCGTGGGCGCGTTTTCGACGAGTTCGACGTCGCAGCCCACAGTTTCCTCCAGGCGGCGAACTCGACTGCCGTTCGGCCCGATGGCTTGCCCCATTTCGCCAGTTGTGACGACGTAGAGAATCCGATCGTACTCGTCATCGATCACGCAGTCGACGGCCGTCGCCTCGGTGACGTCCTCGAAGACCGCGATGTGTCGTCTGGCCTCGTCGGTAAGCGTAATGCTCATCTCAATCCGACTTCGTCGCTCGCATGCGGAGGTCGACGTCTCCCGTTCCGAGTCGGACCGGTTTTCCGACGATCACGTTCTCGATTACCCCGTCCAGGTCGTCTTCTTCGCCGTAGATGGCGGCGTCGAGCAGGTGGTTCACCGTCACCTCGAAGGCGGCCCTGGCCAGGACGCTCTCCTTGCTCCCGGAGATGCCGTGTCGCCCGATGGACTGGATCGTGCCGTCATTGGTCATGATGTCCGCGACAAGCATCAGGTGACGGATGTTCACATCGCCGAGGCCCTGTTCCTCGAGCGTGTCCATCGTTTCCTCGATGATCGCCTCGCGGGCGGCCTCGATTCCGAGGGTGGAGTGAATCTCGTGAATATTGTTACAGGTCGTCCGGGAAGCGTCGACGCCCTCGATTCGGAGGACTTTCTTCAATGCGGATCCCTCGGTGTACAGCACGAACTCGTCTCCCTTCTCGGTCTCTTCCTTCCGGATGACGACGCGTGAGATGTCTTCGATTCCCTTGAACACGACGTCCCGGAGCTGTTCGACCAACTGGAGGAGTTCGCGGTAACTCGGTCGTTCCGGACCGAACTCGATGATCGTCCCGTCCTGGATGACGTCTATCCCGAGGGAATCCTGTATCGTATCCGCGATTTCAGCGGCGATTTCGTGACTGTCGTCCACCGTCGGCCATCGCTCGAGAAGGGTCTCCTCGTTCAAGTTCACCTGGACGATCATGTCCGCCACGTTGGTGGAGATGTCGCCGAGTGCGAGTATCTTGGTGGCCTCGATCTGCCAGACGACCTCGTGGGCCTTCTCCCTGTCAGTGGCGTACTCGTCTTCGAGGTGGACGGTCATCATCGGCGTATCCGGTTCCTTTCTCGCGTCGACGAGTTCGATGAGCCGCGGGAGGCCCTGTGTGACGTCGATCTCGGCGACGCCGGCGTAGTGGAACGTGTTCATGGTCATCTGCGTTCCGGGTTCGCCGATCGACTGGGCGGAGACGGTTCCGACCGGATCGAGGGGGTCGACGCGGGTCTCGATGTACTGGGATTCGACCGCCTGGGCGATCTCCTCGACCTGATCGAGTTCGATACCCTCGCGGTCCTCGATCGTCTCGTAGACGCGGTCCTTCAGGCGGCGCGGCAGTTCCGTGTCCTCGACGACGCCTCGCATCGCATCGGATACCTCAGTCATCGGATGGCACCTCCCAACTCGATCCGTGTTCGGAGAGGTTTGTCGTCGATTTGCGTTCGCCGAGGAATTCGGCCTTCTCGGTATCGTCCTCGAATTCTGCTTCCATGATACGGTCTGCGATCTGATCGACGTCCACGCCACCGTCCTCGGACGAGGAAACGTTGACCGGACTCGTTCCGTCCTCGCCGAACTCGAACTGGACGATGGTGTCACTCGTATCCCGCACCGTCCCGTCGTACTGGGTCTCGAGTTCCGAGAGGGCGTTGATGAGACGACGCTGCAGATACCCGGACTTCGAGGTCCGAACGGCCGTGTCGACCAGTCCCTCGCGGCCACCCATCGCGTGGAAGAAGAACTCCTTGGGCGTGAGCCCGCCCGTGTAGGAGTTCTCGACGAAGCCATGGGCTTCCGCGGAGAGATCGTTCGGCTCGAAATGAGAGAGGGTGCGGTCTTCGTATCCGCGGTTGATTCGCTCGCCCCGGACGGCCTGCTGCCCGACGGCACCCGCCATCTGGGTCAGATTGAGCATTGACCCCCGCGCCCCGGAACGGGCCATGATGACGGCCGGATTCGTGTCCTCGAAGTGGTCCTCTGCGATGTCGCCGGCGGAGTCCCGGGCCTTGCCCAGCGTCTGCATGATCTTCATCTCGAGGGTCTCGTCGATAGTTCGTCCAGGCAGACTCTCCAGTTCGCCTCTTTCGTAGGTCTCGATGAGGTCCTGGACACGGTCGTAGGCGTTCGTGATCGCCTCGTCGATTTGCTCCTGGGCCGCGGGTGGGATCGTCTCGTCGTCGATCCCAATCGAGAACCCGAAGTGCATGATTGCTCTGACTGCCAGGGCCGATATCTCGTTGATGAGCCGTCTGGCTCGAGTCTTCCCGTAGACTTTCGCCACGGTGTCGACCACCTCTCCGCCGAACGCGCCGACCGCGTCCTCGTCGATGGTCCCGTCGACGAGTCGGCCATCGTCGATGACGACGGTGTCACCAGCCGAACTGGTGAACTCGAGGTTCAAACCAGCCGGGAGCAGTTCTGAGAAGAGTTGGCGACCGGTCCAGTACGGCTCCTCGGCGTCGGTCTCGCCTGTGGGATCAGGCAGTTCGTCGATACTGGTCTGCCTGAGGAGGTCTGAGGCCTGGGTTTCGTTGAACTGCGGGTTCGTATTCGTGAGCAGGTAGGTGCCCGTGATGTGGTCCTGGATCGATCCCACGATGTTCTCCCCGAAGCGCGGACTGAGCATCTGCTCCTGGACCCGCATCAGAACGCGGGCTTCGGCACGCGCCTCTTCGTTCTGGAGGGCGTGCATGTTCATCTCGTCACCGTCGAAGTCGGCGTTGTACGGCGGACAGACCGTCGTGTTGAGCCGGAACGTCTTGTAAGGCATCACGACGACCTCGTGGGCCATGATCGACATCCGGTGCAGTGATGGCTGTCGATTGAAGATCACGATGTCGCCGTCGATGAGGTGACGCTGGACTTCCCAGCCCGGTTCGATCCGGTCTGCGAGTTCCTCTGAGACCTTCTCCGTGACCCGGACGCGGCGACCGTCTGGGCGCTTTACGTAATTGGCGCCCGGGTGTGATTCGGGTCCATTCGACACGTAGCGGCGTGCCCGCTCCAGGTTCTTCTCATTGACGACCATGGTCTGGGTCATCTCTGTTGCGACCCGGTCGGGGACACCGACCTCGTTCAGGGAGAGCGTCGGGTCTGGACTGATGACCGTGCGGGAGGAGAAGTTCACTCGCTTTCCAGAAAGTGACCCGCGGAATCGACCTTCCTTGCCCTTCAGTCGCTGCGAGAGTGTCTTGAGGGGGCGGCCGGAGCGGTGTCGGGCCGGCGGCGTTCCGGAGATCTCGTTGTCCATGAAGGTGGTGACGTGGTACTGGAGGAGTTCCCAGAGGTCTTCGATGATCAGCTGGGGAGCCCCGGCCTCCCTATTCTCCATGAAGCGCTGATTGATTCGAATGATGTCGACGAGTTTGTGCGTGAGGTCGTCCTCCGAGCGCTGTCCGTTGTCGAGCGTGATGGACGGGCGTGTCGTCACCGGGGGCACCGGGAGCACCGTCAGGATCATCCATTCCGGACGCGACGATTCCGCGTCGATTCCGAGTGCCTCGATGTCGTCGTCCGGGATGTCCTCGAACCAGTCGCGGATGTCGGAGGGCATGAGTTTGTTCATGTCCTCCGTGGTAAGGTCGACGTCGAGGGCCGACTCGATCGCCTCTCGGTCCTCTCGTCGGGGCCTGAACTCGCCGGAGAGGATCTCGTTGATCCGGTCGAGGGGAATCTCGGTCTCCTCTGCGAGTTCCTGCGGCGAAACGCCGGGATCGTCTTCCGCGTCCGGGTCCGGTTGCATCGCCTTTGCGATGCGTTCGGAATAGTCCCCGGCCAGTACATCCTGGACCTCGTAGTACGTCGTGGGTTTCTCGTGTTTCACGTCGTATTGGGGCTCGCCACAGTGCGGGCAGACGTCCTTCTTCCTCGCCTCCCTGATAGCAGATTTGGTGACGTCGGAGACGTCCTGGTGGAGGCTCCGGGTCCGGTCGAGTTGCTCCTCGATGTCCGCCGTCTCCTCCTCTGTCAACAGCAGTCGAGAACACTCCCGACAGGTCCCCCGGAGCAGGCGTCGAATGAGTTTCGAGAAGCCGACGTGGATGACCGGTGCGGCGAGTTCGATGTGACCGAAGTGGCCGTTACAGGACCCCGAGCGCTTCCCGCAGGTCTTGCACTCGAGTCCGGGATCGATGACCCCCAGCCTTGGATCCATGAGGCCCATGTCGATCGGGAACCCGTCGTCGTCGTAGGTGTCCGCCGTGATCACCTTCGTGGCACTCATGTCGCGATACTCCTCCGGATCCATCAATCCGAAACTGATCTCGTCGATCGACTTGGGACTCTGTCCAATTGACATTATACTGCGTCCTCCAGTTCGAGTCGCGGGGCGATTCCAAGTGCTTTCATCTCGTCGAGGAGTAACTTGAACGCATAACTCATCTCGACCTGATGGACGTCGGTCTCCTCCCCACAGTTCGGACAGTAGACGCGGCGTTGGTCGATGTTCTCCACTGCGGTCATCCCACAGTTTCCACAGACGTAGACGAGTTCCTTATCGGAGGAATCGAGGAGGCGCTCTTTCAGCACCATCGCGGCGCCGTGCCCGATAACCGTGTCTCGCTCCATCTCGCCGAGGCGAAGACCCCCTTCCCGCGCCCGACCCTCGGTGGGCTGTCGCGTGAGAACTTGCACGGGCCCCTTGGACCGGGCGTGGATCTTGTTCGACACCATGTGGTAGAGTTTGTGGTAGAAGATGGTGCCGACGAAGATCTCGGCCTCGATCTTCTCGCCGGTGATACCGGAGTACATGACCTCCTTGCCCGAGGCCTGGAAGCCGTGGGATTCCAGGATGTCACGGAGTTCCTCCTCGTCCTCGCCGGTGAAGGGAGTACCGTCGATTCGTCTACCCTCCATCGAACCGGCTTTACCGCCGAGCATCTCGAGGACGTGACCGACCGTCATTCGGGATGGGAGCGCGTGGGGGTTCAGTACGAGGTCCGGGACGACTCCCTGTTCCGTGAACGGCATGTCCTCCTGGGGTGCGAGGTGACCGACGACACCCTTCTGCCCGTGTCGGGAGGCGAACTTGTCACCGAGTTCGGGGATGCGTTCGTCGCGGACAGAGACCTTCGCCAGTTTCGAGCCGTCCTCCCCCTCCATCAGGGTCACTGTGTCGACAACGCCGTCTTCCCCGGATCGCATCGTCACTGAGGTCTCCCGACGCTTCTGGGGCGAGAGTCCGCCCATGTCATCAGGTTCCTCGAGGAACCGAGGTGGAGAGGTCTTTCCAAGAAGGACCGAACTCTCGTCCACGGTCGTCTCGGGATTCACGAGTCCGTCCTCGTCGAGGTGGGTATACGCGTCCTCCCCACGGGCCCCCCTGACGTCGGTGTCGGGAACCTCGAACCGGTCTTCCTGACCGCCGGGGTACCGTCGCTCCTCGCCTTCGTAGGTTCGGAAGAAGTGAGATCGGGCAAGCGCCCGTTCGACCGATCCCTTGTTCATGACCAGGGCGTCCTCGATGTTGAACCCTTCGTAGGACATGACAGCGACGACGAAATTCTGACCGGCCGGACGTTCGTCGTATCCGATCTGGTCCGTGGTCTGGGTTTTGACCATCGCCTTCTGGGGATAGTGAAGCAAGTGGGCCCGCGTGTCCGGTCGGATCCGGTAGTTGGCTGCCGGCAGCCCGAGGGACTGCTTCATCATCCCCGCGCCCATGGTAATCCGGGGTGAGGCATTGTGTTCCGGATACGGAATCATCCCCGCGCCGATTCCGAAAATGAGCTGGGGATCGAGTTCCAGGTGGGTGTGCTTCTCGGTCAGTTCCTCATCGTCGACTGCCACGAGCGTGTCTTCCTCCTCTTCGGCGTCGATGAACTCGATCTTCCCGGCCCGAACGAGGTCTTCGAAGTCGATATCGCCGTTCCGGAGAGCCGTCACCTCTTCTTCGGTAACGAGGGGTTCCCCATCCTCCACCACGAGGAGGGGACGTCGGGCTCGGCCCGAGTCCGCATTGACGATGACCTCGTCAGTGCGTTCGTTGACCGACACGTTGACCATTTCGCTCACGTCGCCTCGTCGCCTGGCTTCGCGGATCTGTGCTGCGAGCCCGCGCGGATCTGGATGGGTCCCCACGAGGCTCCCGTTCACGTAGACTTTGGCGTCTCGTCCCTGACTCATGTTCAATCGTCTGCCGGTGTTCGTTCTGTGCTGAAGCTCGGAATTCCCTCGACCCCCATCGAGGCGAGTTCCGCTTTGAGTTTCGATTCGTCTTCGACGTGCTGGGAGAGTTCCATGGCCTGGGCGAAGTTCTTCACCAGACCACAGTTCGGTCCCTCGGGCGTCTCTGAGGGACAGATACGGCCCCACTGTGTCGCGTGCAGGTCACGGGCCTCGAAGTGGGGCTGGCTCCTCGAGAGTGGGCTCCTGAGTCGTCGGAGGTGGGAGAGCACCCCCATGTGGTCCGTGCGATCGACGAGTTGTGAGACGCCGGAGCGACCCCCGACCCAGTTCCCGGTCGCGATCGGATGCTCGAGGCGCTCGGTCAGCACGTCGGAGCGGACCACGGTGTTTACCGTGAGTTTCCTGTTCCGCATGTTCGCCCGCTCGAGTTGATATTTCACGTCGCGGGCGAGTTTATTGAGCGCCGTCCGGAAGAGGTCCTTCATGAGGTCGCCGGATACCTTCAGGCGCTTGTTTGCGTAGTGGTCCTTGTCGTCGGGCTGGCGTCGTTCGAGAGCGAGTTCGAACGCCGCTTCAGCCATCCGACACAGGTAGTATGCCTTGTTGATTCGCACGTCCTCCTCGGGCACCCCTTCCTCGTGGAGGTGCGGGAGGAGGTAGCGGTCGATGACGTAGTTGGCGCGTTTGAGCTGGTAATTCTTCCCCTGCCCGGACGCGACACGGCGTCCGAGTGCTTCGATTGCCTCCTCCTGGGTCTGGACCTCGGCTTCCTCGAGGTTCTCCAGCATGAACTTCACGATCTCCGGGTCTTCGGAGACCCGGTGGACGATTTCCTCGTCGGATTCGAGTCCGAGGGCGCGGACCAGCGTGACGAAACTGATCGAACCGGAGATACTCGGGAAGGAGACCTCGAGAAGCCCCTCCCGGTTTCGCTCCACGAGGACCAGGGCGCGATAGCCTCGTCGCTGTGAGAAGGTCTTCGCCACCTGAATCTCGTCGCCGTACTTCTCGTCGTATTCCGCGAGGATCTTGTTCGGTGCGAGGTCCTCGCTGGTCATCAAGACCCGCTCCGATCCGTTGATGATGAAGTACCCACCGGGATCGGCCGGGTCCTCGCCGATCTCGATGAGTTCCTCGTCGGTGAAGCCGGCGATGTTACACTTCTCGGAGCCGACCATGATCGGCATGCGACCGACCTTGGTTTCGGTCGTGTCGAGGACCTCGACTTCCTCAGTCTCCCCGCCGCGCTTGATGGTCATCTCCATGAAGACCGGGGCGGCGTAGGTGATGTTTCGGAGCCTGGCTTCCTGCGGGTAGAGGAGTTCCTCGGACCCGTCGGCCTCCCGGACGCGGGGCGTTACCACGCGAACGTCCCCGAGTTCGACCCAGACGGGTTCCTCGTCTTCCTTATCGCCGATCTCCGTCTCGATCTCCCCCTTCTCCGTCACGACCTCTTGCATGCCCCGTCGAAGGAAGGCGTTGAACGAGCGGAAATGGTGGTCGGCGAGCCGTTCCTTCGAGAAGTACGATCGCGAGAGGACGCGTCTGTCTTCCGTTTGCATTATTCGATTACCAGTCGATATACGGTGGCTCGGTCTGTCGTTCGGGAATCACGGACGATACGTATCACGTCCCCGACCTCGGCCTCATCGGGGAGAGCCGGGTCGCCGGACCTGATCTTCGGGAGGTCCGCCCGGTCGATACTGTACTCCTCGAGTACGGCATCGACCTCATCGTCGTCGAGCACGACGTGTTCCGGTACGAGTTTGTGTTGGCTTACATCTACCATGGATGCACCTGCGAGAGGGCAGAAGTGCTGCTCACGAGATACTACAGTTCGGTATTGGTGGGACGCAGTTAAGTCTTGTTACCTCGGTCATATACGTCCCACTATGCAGGGGCCGAGGGGCGAACCACGGGTCGTTGCGACGACCACACGTAGAGCCACCGTTTGGAAAGCCTTATACTTATCACCCGGCTACCAGCGGATGCGAAGCCCGGGTGGTGTAGTGGCCCATCATACGACCCTGTCACGGTTGTGACGCGGGTTCAAATCCCGTCCCGGGCGCTTAGGCGTTTCACGCCTTCTACCGGTATTTTA